>JAQUOR010000084.1 GCA_028717025.1 Candidatus Omnitrophota bacterium
AGGCAGGGGATGAATGCGTTGGAGAATAACTGCTGCGAAGCCAGGAGCGGAGCGAAGGCAAAGCAGAGTTGCTTGGAGGAATTTCGCCCAGGGAACCCCGGCCTTTAGGCCGGGCGGGGCTCCATTTTTGCGGCCTTTGGCGCTTTCGCGGTGTCAAATACAAAATAGTTTTAAAAATTTTCCATTTTTTCCTTGACAAAAAAATATTTTATAATAAAATTTTACAGTCTATCTCTTGGCCCCTTCAAAGTGGAGGGTGCCCACGTAGCTCAGATGGTAGAGCACTTCCTTGGTAAGGAAGTGGTCACCGGTTCAATTCCGGTCGTGGGCTGATACAAGAAAATCCACCGTTGTATTATTAGGTTATTTTCGTAGACCAGAACAACCGGCACTTCTTATAAAACCCACAAAAGTGGAGCGGGGATTTTTTAATCTTTTTATATTAATTTAATATAAATACTATGAGAGAATTAATCGCATTGGAATGTACTGCGTGTAAGAGAAAAAATTATTACACGACAAAGAATAAAAAGAAACATCCGGAAAAAACGACAATCAAAAAATTCTGTCGTTTCTGTCGCGCGCATACCGACCATAAGGAAGCGAAAGTATAGAAGCGATCCAATAGTTCTTTTATATTAATTGTAACGTAATTGTCAAGTGGCGCTCGCATGCTTAAAAAAATCAGTGTTAGGCGAGTAGCTCAACTGGCTAGAGCATCGGTCTCCAAAACCGGGGGTTGCAGGTTCAATTCCTGCCTCGCCTGCTTAAAAAGTAAAAGCAGCTGCAGTACTCGCTTGGCGTGAGATGCCTTACAATAGGTGATAAGGGACGCGTATGCACTGCCTTCTCTTTAAAGAGGAATTGCGTAGAATGTCATGATAGCAAAATTAAAAAAGATACCCCAGTTTTTTAAAGAAGTAAATGAGGAATTAAAAAAAGTAAATTGGACGACACGGCAGGATTTAATCGGTGCCGCGGTTGTCGTAGTAATAATCTCGACAATACTGACGTTATACATATTCGCAATTGACATGGGCCTTGCGAAGTTAATGAAAATTATCGTAGGATAACAATGGTAACCGCAATAATGGATACCGGTACAAGGTCAGGTTTAAAAGTTCTATGAAACAGTGGTATATTTTACATACCTTAAGCGGCGTTGAGGATAAGGCAAAGGCGAACCTTGAAACACGCATCAAAGCCCATCATTTCGAAGAGCTTATTGAGCAGGTCGTCATACCTCAAGAGCAGGTAACGGAAGTCAAGCTTGGCAAGAAAAAGGTCATGGAACGTAAGTTTTTTCCAGGGTATATTCTGGTATACATGGAAATGACTGATGATTCCTGGCTCTTTGTCAAGAATACCCCGGGCATTACCACCTTTATCGGTCCCCGGCGTAAGCCCTCTCCTATTCCCCAGGAAGAAGTCGATAAAATTTTAAAGAAAGCAGAAGAAAGTAAGGCAAAACCCGCGCCTAAAGTCAGTTTTGAAAAAGGCGAAAATATACGTGTTATCGAAGGTCCATTTGTTAACTTTAACGGCGTTGTCGAAGAGGTGCAACCGGATAAAGGCAAAGTAAAGGTGAATGTTTCTATTTTCGGCAGGACCACTCCCGTTGAATTAGAATTCTGGCAGGTAGAAAAAATCTGAAAACGCAGATCATCGCAGATTTTGAAAACCTAATATGAGAATCAAGGAATCACACAGATGGTCGCAGATTTTAATCTGCGTTAAGCTGTTCTAAATCTGTGTTAATCTGTGTAGGAGCGAAGCGACATGGCAAAGAAAAAAGGTAAAGTAGCGGTCCAGATAAAATTGCAGATTCCCGCAGGCGCGGCAAATCCCGCTCCCCCGGTTGGTCCCGCATTGGGTCAGCACGGCGTTAACATCATGCAGTTCTGCAAAGGGTTCAATGAAGCCACCAAGACAAAAGATGGGATAATACTGCCGGTCGTTATCAGCGTATACGAAGATAAGTCCTTTGATTTTATTATCAAGACCCCTCCTGCCTCGGTGCTTTTAAAGCGCGCAGCAAATTTGGCCAAAGCCAGCGGCCAGACCGGCAAGGAGATCATTGGTGAAGTCACCAAGGCGCAGGTTTTGGAGATCGCCAAAGAAAAGATGGTTGACCTAAACACCGTCGATATCGAGCAGGCAGCCCGCACTATTGCCGGAACTGCACGAAGCTGCGGAATAAAGGTGAAAGAATGAAGATAGTACGAAGTAAGCGTTACAAAGAAGCGGCAAAGTTGGTTGATGCAAAAAAAATATATTCTGTCGAAGAAGCAATTACGATTTTAAAGAATATGCCCGCGCCAAAGTTCGATGAGACGTTGGAAATCAGCTGTAAACTGCAGCTTGACCCAAAACAGACCGATCAGCTCGTGCGCGGTTCGGTGGTGTTGCCTAAAGGTACGGGTAAAACCATAAAAATTGCGGTTTTTTGCGAGCCGGAAAAAGAGTCGGCTGCGCAAGCTTCCGGGGCTGACCAGATTGGCGGCCAGGATTTAATCAGCGAAATAACGAAATCAGGAACATTTAGTTTCGATTATTGCATCGCAACTCCGGCGATGATGAAATTCGTCAGTAGATTAGGAAAGATCTTAGGCCCCAAGGGCCTTATGCCATCGCCCAAGAACGGCACCGTTACCGATAACATTGCCCATGCAGTGAAAGAAGCGAAGAGAGGAAAAATTGATTTTCGTATGGATAAGTTTTCCTGTATTCATGTAGGTTTAGGCAAACTTTCCTTTTCCAAAGAGGCATTGATAGAGAATACACGCGCGTTCCTGGAAGCACTTGTCAACACCCGCGCAAGTACCGTCAAGGGCGATTTTATTAAGACGATGTTTTTGTCCCGTTCAATGAGCCCATCGCTGAGGATAACGCTATGAAAAAGATAGGATTACTGACACGAGAAAAAATTTCACAGGAGATTAAAGACGGTTTATCAAAATCAGAAGCGTGCGTTTTTATCAGTTTTAAAAAAACAAAGGCGTTTCCCGTCAACAAAGTACGCAACAGTTTAAAAACCGCTCACGCAAAACTGTTCGTTGCTAAAAATACGCTGCTTGCCAAGGCATTTAAAGAAGCGAATGACCAGGATGTAAGTAGTCTTATCGAGGGGGAAACCGGTATCGTGTTTGCCTATGACAAAGATGTGGTGGGCGCCTGCAAGGTGCTTGTTGATTTTTCGAAAGAAAACGAGACGCTTAAACTAAGGGGCGGATTCTTAAAAGATAAAAAAATGACCGCCGACCAGTTACAGGAATTGGTCAAGTTGCCTCCCAAAGAGGTTTTGGTGGGTATGGTGGTAAACGGTTTTGCTGCACCGTTGACGGGATTTATGGCTACCTTAAATCAGGTAGTGGTGCAATTACTGTGGACCCTGGAAGAGATAAAAAAGAAAAAGGAAAAATAATTTTTTTAAGAGGAGGGTGTTATGTCTAAAGTCGAGGATGTTTTAAAAATGGTTGAAGAGATGACGGTGTTGGAGCTTTCAGAGCTGGTCAAAGCATGCGAAGACAAATTTGGCGTCAAAGCTTCTGCGCCAATGATGGCAGCTCCCGCAGCAAGCGCAGCCCCTAAAGCAGAAGAGAAAGAAGAAAAGACATCGTTTACGGTGGTGCTTACCGCAGCAGGAGCAAATAAGATTGCGGTAATTAAGGAAATCCGCGCCATGACCGAGCTCGGGCTTAAAGAAGCCAAAGAGCTCGTTGATGCAGCTCCTAAGACAGTAAAAGAAAACGTGGCAAAAGAAGAAGCAGAAGAAGTCAAAAAGAAATTAGAAGCGGCAGGGGCAACTGTAGAGTTGAAATAATAACGCGAATTTACGCTAATTTGATTCATTATGATTAGCGCTAAGGAGGGTTAATTTGAGGAAAGTCAAAGAGTTTTCGTTTGCCAAAACTAAGAAAAGCTATCCGATACCTAATTTGCTCGAACACCAGATAGGTCCGTTTAAGGAATTTCTACAGATGGACGTGGTGCCTGAGAAACGTAAAAAAATTGGGTTACAGGAGATCTTTGAAGAGGTCTTTCCCATAGAGAGTCCCGATAAGCAATACCGTTTGGAATTTATCTCGTATGGTTTAAGTCGGCCGCGCTACAGCGTTGAAGAATGTAAACGTCGTGCGCAGACGTATTCAGCGCCATTGCGCGTACGCCTTCGTTTGGTGGGGCCCGCAAGCGACGTCAAAGAACAGGAGATTTATTTAGGCGACATCCCTTTGATTACCGATGCCGCCTCTTTTATTATCAACGGCGACGAAAGGGTAGTCGTCAACCAGTTGCAGCGTTCTCCCGGCGTATTTTTCGAAGAAGAGATGCATGTTGTGGGCAAGCGCATTTATTTTGCGCGTGTTATTCCTTATCGCGGATACTGGATAGAATTTAGAACAGACATCAACGATACTATTACCGCAATCATAGACCGCAGAAAAACGTTTCCTGCTACACAGATCTTACGCATTATGGGCTTATCGAGCAGTGAAGATATTTATAAAGCTTTTTCCGATAAGCGATATCCGGAACTGGTCAATACCGTTAAAAAAGACGGTACTACCAACGGCGAAGAAGCGTATCTTGATTTTTATAAAAAGATGCGTCCCACGGAGCCTATCACGCTTGAAGCGGCAAAAGAAGTATTTAAAAGGATGTTTCTCGATTCCAAGCGCTATGACTTAGGAAGAGTGGGAAGGTACCTTATCAACAAGAAGCTGGGCATGGAATTGCCCTTGAGCAAACGCACCATCGATTTAGATACTTTAGTATCAATCGTCAAGCACCTTTTGAAAGTCAAAGCAGGCGAGAAAGAAATCGACGATATCGATCACTTGGGAAACCGCAGGGTCAAATTGATCGGCGAACTTATCCAGCATCAGGTACGTGTTGGTTTATTGCGTGTCGAGCGTACGTTCTTAGAGCGTTGCTCGCTTATCTCGACTCACGATTTTTCCATCCAGCATTTGATCAATTCACGGGCTTTCTCAACGCAAGTGCAGGATTTTTTTGCCCGTTCACCCCTTTCTCAGTTTATGGACCAGACCAATCCCGTTGCCGAGATCACCCATAAACGTAGGCTTTCAGCCATGGGCCCCGGCGGTCTTTCACGGGAGAGGGCCGGTTTTGAAGTACGTGACGTTCATCCGACTCATTACGGAAGGGTGTGCCCCATAGAAACCCCGGAAGGCGCAAACATCGGTTTACTATCATCGCTTACTTCGTATGTGCGTATCAATCCTCTCGGTTTTCTTATCGCGCCGTACCGCAAGGTGGAAAAGGGCGCTACACTGGATAAGGTCGATTACTTAACCAGCGATGAAGAAGAAAATAAGCTTATTGCTCAGGTAAGTTTTAACATTGATGAAAACGGCAAGATACTCGATAAAGAGGTCTATGCCCGTTATAAAGGTAAGTTTCCTAAGGTAAAGCCTTCGGAAGTCGAATACATGGATATTTCCTCGCAGCAGATTATTTCTATTTCTGCCGCGCTTATCCCGTTCTTGGAGCACGATGACGCAAACAGGGCACTGATGGGTTCCAACATGCAACGCCAGGCAGTGCCTCTTTTGTTTCCGGAAGAACCCATCGTGGGAACCGGGATGGAGGAAAAAGTTGTCCGTGAATGCGGTACGGTAGTGCTCAACAAAGAAGAAGGAACAGTCGATGAGGTCGATGCGGCACACATAAAAATCAGCAACTTTGTTTATAAGCTACGCAAGTTCGAGCGTTCCAATGCAGATACGTGTCTTAACCAAAGACCCATTGTTAAGAAGGGTCATGCCATTAAAAAAGGCGATACCATCTCGGATGGAATGGCTACACAGAACGGCGCGCTTGCTCTTGGCAGGAATCTTTTGGTTGCGTTTATGCCGTGGCGCGGTTACAACTTTGAAGATGCCATCGTCATTAACGAGCGTTTGGTAAAGGATGACGTTTTAACCTCCGTGCATATCGAGAAATTTGAGCTCGAGGCACGCGAAACGCGTCTTGGCAATGAAGAAATAACTCGCGATATCCCTAATGTCAGCGAAGAAGTTTTAAAGAACCTCGATGAAAACGGCGTGGTGCGCATCGGCGCAGAAGTAATGCCGGATGATATCCTGGTTGGTCGCGTCACTCCCAAGACCGAAAAAGAACTTTCTCCGGAAGAAAGGCTTTTGCGTGCGATTTTTGGCGAAAAAGCGGCAGACGTCAAAGATACCTCCCTTCGGGTTCCGCCGGGAGTCTATGGCGTTATTACCAATGTGGAAGTATTCCAGAGAAAAGACAGGGGACGGCGTTCCAGAAAAGAAAAAGGAGAGGAGCTTAAGAAGCTAAAAGATATAGAGAGATATTACGACGAAGAGCGCCAGTTACTTGAGCGCGAGAAAGCAAAACGGCTCGCTGCGATTTTAGGCAAAGACGAGGGTAAGATAAAAGCGTCCGATTACGAAGACCATGAGGATGCGCGTTCAATCGTGACTATTTACGATGAGCGGCTTCAGGATTTGGCAATCGAACAGGAACTGGAAATAGCGAAGATTAAACGCGGCGATGAACTGCCTACGGGAGTATTAAAACGCATTGTGGTATTTGTGGCGATGAAGCGTAAAATTTCCGCCGGCGATAAAATTTCCGGCCGCCACGGCAACAAAGGAGTCATTGCCAAGATTTTACCCGAGGAAGACATGCCGTTTTTAGAAGACGGTACGCCTGTCGATCTGGTGTTAAACCCCCTGGGTGTTCCTTCGAGAATGAACGTCGGCCAGCTGTTGGAAATGCATCTTGGCTGGGCTGCGAAAAAATTAGGAATGAAAGTATTTACTCCTGTGTTTGACGGCGCCAAAGAAGAAGATATCATACGGCTCCTGAAAGAAGCAGGCCTGCCGGAAGACGGAAAAGTAACGCTCCTTGACGGTTATACCGGTAAACCTTTCGAACAGAAAGTCGGCGCCGGATTCATGTACATCATGAAGTTGATCCACATGGTGGATGATAAAATCCATGCGCGTGCAATAGGACCGTATTCACTCATTACGCAGCAGCCCTTAGGCGGCAAAGCGCAGTTCGGCGGCCAGCGTTTTGGTGAAATGGAAGTCTGGGCGCTCGAGGCGTACGGCGCGGCATTTACCCTGCAGGAGATGTTGACCGTCAAGAGTGATGACGTTGAAGGAAGAAACCGCATTTACGAGGCAATTGTGAGGGGTGAGCAGAAATTTCATCCATCCGTCCCGGAATCTTTTAACGTCCTGGTG
>JAQUOR010000085.1 GCA_028717025.1 Candidatus Omnitrophota bacterium
ATACATTACATTCTATCGGAAAAGATACGCCTGCTCTAAAGCCATTTCTTCTTTCTTGCATGGTTATATTTAGGTATTTATTAAGTGTTTATACCATATTTTTCTCTGTTTGTCAAATTGTTGAGGCGGTATTTTCAAGACTCTTTTTGTGATAGCGCGCGAAAAAATCGCAGGCAAACTCAGGTTTATTTCTTATAGAAAATGAGACACGTATTATGCGCGGCAATGATGCAGGCTGAATTCCTTTAGCGTCTGCTGCAGTTTAGAAAACGGGATTGCCGATATGACCTTTACGTTGCCGATTCCTTCCATCAATACCATGCGAATTTTCCCTGAAATAAATTTTTTATCGTAACTCACTGATTTGCAAAGATTTGTATAATCACATTTACAGGCATCGGGCAGACAAAAACGCCGGATAAGCTGGTTAAGCTCTTCCACATCACGTTGTGCGCATCTGCCCAGCGATAAGGAAAGCTTGGCAGCATAGAGCATGCCTAGTGCAACAGCCTGACCGTGCGTTATCTTTTTGTACCCCTGGGCTGCTTCAAGCGCGTGCGCAAGAGTGTGTCCAAAATTAAGGATTGTCCGAATGCCTTTCTTTTCTCTCTCGTCTTGCGCAACGATCCCGGCTTTTATCCGCACGCACTCTTCAATCACCTTCATGGTAGCGCGGGATTCCAGGGCCATAATGTCTTTATAGTTATTTTTTAAAAAATAGAACAGTTCTCTTTTTTTGATAACTCCATATTTTATCGCCTCGGCAATGCCCTCTTTGATCTCCTGGGTACGCAACGTTTTTAAAAAAAGCGGGTCAATAAATACTGCTTTCGGCTGATAAAACGTCCCCATAATGTTCTTTGCCTGTCGTAAGTCAATTCCTGTTTTTCCTCCTATGCTGGCATCGATTTGAGCGAGAAGTGTCGTAGGGACCTGGATAAAGGGGACACCGCGTTTATAAACGGAAGCGATGAAACCACCCATGTCGCCGATCGTTCCTCCACCGCAACACACAATAAACAGACGTTTATTCCAGTTATCATGGGTAAGTATCTGTGATGCCACCCGTAAGGCCGATCGGGGGCTCTTCGCTGCTTCTCCGTCAACAACCGGTATTATTACGTGGGGTATACCGCTCAAGATTTTATTTATCAACTTGGCGTACAATGTATACACCCTGCGGGAGACGATAACCGCCGCAAAATCACCCAAATTGAGCTTTTTGATATACACGGGAAGTTTCGCGGTGACACCGTTCCCGATATAAATACTGTAAGGATTTTGCTTAAGATTAACGCGTATGACTTTCATGCTATAGTACCCGCTCCCAAAAAAGCAAGAACCGTTCCAACCAGCGCTTGCGTAAACCAGGCAAAGAAACCTGTTTGTAACAAAACAATGATAAGAACAAAACCTGCCAATCCCATCTTTAAGTAATTGTAAGAAACCCGGGAAGGCAAAAAAGATGCAAGGATCTTTGAACCGTCAAGGGATGGTATAGGAAGAAGGTTAAAAACAGCAAGTATAAGGTTGATAATCATACCCTCAAGTAACACCTGCGCAAACAACGGAGTCGTAAGTTTAAGGAACATTCCTAAAGCGAACGCAATAACCAGGTTTATCGATGGACCGGCCAAGCTCACCCACACCCCATCCCATTTAGGGTTACGAAAATGGTACGGGTTGATAGGAACCGGTTTTGCGTAACCGAAAGAAAAAGTTCCACGGCTGACAAGCAACAGAAGTACGGGCAGAATAAACGTTCCAAAGCAATCAAAGTGCTTAAGCGGATTAAGGGTAAGGCGACCGGCATCTTTGGGGGTAGGATCGCCTAATTTATATGCCATCCAACCATGGGAGAACTCATGCAGCGTTATTGAAGAAAAAAGCAGTAAAAGCAGAATAATAATATTCACCGTTTAAAGGATATTTTTTTAACCAGCAGATATTCACAACCATCTCTCATTTTCTTTCCGACTATTTTTACCCGTTTATTGATAAACTTCTGATAGCGCGGTGAAGATATTTTCAAAGGGTATTTTTGGTCACTTTTTAAAAGGCAATTAGCCTGGCAATCGCGTTGTTTTAAGTAAAGTATCACCCCTTCTTGCCTGACATACCGCTCCTGGATCGGCTTAAAAAAATTCTTATGAGCCCAGCCCAGCATATACGGGTACCCTACCACTTTGTACCAGCCTGCTTTTTTTTCGATAATGTTTAAAATGTCCCCTTTTTGCGCTTTGCCGACAACATCGGATTGCTGCGTTGGGGCACTACGCAAATTAAGTATGTTCGCTCCAACCCTTCTCTTTCCAGCGCCTAAATCCTCTAGAAACTGCGCTGAAGCATAGCAGGTAAACCGCCTGGGCAGCCTTATTCGATACCATTCATACCTCTCCTCCAGCACCTCCACTTCTTCTCCCTTCTTAAGTGTGGCTATAACTTGAGCCATGGAAGTAGAGTCTACGCGCACGTTAACGTCATCCTTTAGGGTTCTGTACCCATGAGGAAAGGGCGCGACACCCAACAAAAAAGGTAAACCCAGTAACCATACAAGGCTTAAACGCTTCATTGATTACAATTTTTAATTTCGCTTAAAAAATTGCCAGACAATGGATCGCTAAAGGATCATTTATTTGCCTGCACCCGGTTTTCCGCCAGTTGCCGGCTTTGCTCCTGCTGCCGGTTTTGCTCCTGCTGCCGCCGGCTTTGCTCCTGCTGCCGGTTTTGCTCCTGCTTCTGGAGTGACCGCTGCTGCCTCCGGTTTCGCTTCTTCTTTTTTCTCTTTCTTTGCAGCTTTAAGTTTTATGACCTTTATCTTAGGGAGCCCTAAAACGCGATCCTTTTCTTTCCAAAGGCCTTTTTCCATGAGCCATTTTATCCGTTCGCTTCGTTTCATGACCGACCGCGCGACGGTCATTTTTTCTGCCCTCTTCAATGATGAATGTAAACCCATTACAATACCCTCCTTAATTTTTTTTGCATACTGGCCTTAAGATATGTTTTGATACGTTCGCGACGCACAAATTTTTCCCTTCAGGACAAAGAATATGGAGACGCCGCTTCAGTATCAACCCTGAGCGAACCCCGCGCTTTACCGCGGGGTAAGTCGAATGGGTCGATTCTCAGCGGGACGATCACAACGTCCGTAATACGCAGGGACCATATGTTTGCTCCAACAGCTTTTCATTACGCACTGCTTCCTGTTTCTCTTTAAACTCTCCCACGAATACGGCGCTGTATTTCCCTTTCTTCGATACGAAAACAGGATATCCTTTTTTTTCCAATTTTTTTGCCTCTTTTTGCGCTAATTCATTTTCACTGTATGATGCGACTTGGATAACGTAACGCTTTCCCTGCGTTGTTGTTTTGCCGGTGTTTTTCTTATTATCAACAACGGCTGGTTCTACCTTGTTTGAGGGTATTATTATCGTATTGCTCTTACCCGCCAAAGAGACAGCTGTTGTTTGAGAAGTTATCTTGCCTCCCGTGGGACTGTTTTGGACGAATACGTTCCTCGCTGCCTGTGCGGGCAAGGTGGTATTTGCCGTCAACTCAGCAGTCGGCTCAAAAACTTTATTTTTATCATCCGCGCTTAAGTAGACTATCTTTCTTCCCCGCTCTACGCCCAGAGAAAAAGAAAGCGTAAATAGAAGAACGACAACGATTAATAAAAGTATAAGGGTATCAAGAGGCACTATGACGGTATAGCGTTTTTTTGACTCTTTTCCTTCGTCATACCCAAAAAGATGTAATTGTTTTTCACTCATGGGAGTACATTATAAGAATTTACAAAAAAGAATGCAAGTATTTTCTCACGGCTTTACGCTTTAATACTTTAAGCAGCACGCCAACGACTTTCGGATCAAATTGTTTTCCGATCTGCTGCTGAAATTCTTTTTCTATATCTTCCAAATATCTTCTCTTCCGGTAAGGCCTTCCAAAAAACATAGCGTCAAAAGCATCCAAAACAGCCAGGATCCTCGCTCCAAGAGGAATTTCTTCTTTTTTAAGCCGCGAGGGGTATCCAGTGCCGTCATACCGCTCATGGTGATGGAGAATGATCGGAATGGCTGGTTTTAGAATCTCCAAATCTTTAATAAGCTCGACACCCTTGCGCGGGTGCTTCATGATAAGCCTATACTCCTCATCGGTAAGCGGTTTCTGCTTTTTAAGAATTCGTGAGGGTAACTGGATCTTTCCTGCATCGTGCAACAGGGATGCATATTCTAATGACTTTATCTCTGCCTCCGAAAGCTCCATTTCCTTGCCTACTGTCCTGATAAGGCGAAAAATGCTTTTGGTATGGATGTATGAAGTCGGCACATACTGATCAAGGAGCTTGGTGAATGATTTTATATAATTTATCATGGTTCTTTTGGCGTCGCGATAGAGACCGAAAATCTTTAAGCCCACGCTTACCTCTTCGCAAATCGATAAAAACCACTTTCTCTCCAGGTCATTGAACCCCGCCCCTCTTCTGGGTCGTCTTTTTATATATACCGCCCCTAACGTATCGGAAAAGATAAATGGATACACGAGCCGGTTGTCGAGAAAAATTTCTTTTTCTTGTTTTAAAATATCTCTTTCACGTCGCGTGAGTATGGAGATGCCTCCCTTTTTTAAATATTGCTTCTTATCCTCCAGGCGAATTTTAATAAATCCATACCCATCAAGGTTCTTACACACCATCACCACTTTATCCGTTCTAAACGCGTTCTTATATACGCGGCATACACCTGATATAAAATTCGTAATATCCGGAGATGTAGTAGTAAGCCGATAGATAGTATGAAATGCAGATAATATTGTTTTATACTTTTTCATAAGGATCGAATAAGCGTTTATATTCTTCCAGGGCGTAACGATCGGTCATCCCCGCGATGTGATCGCAAATATTTCTTTTAATGCTCGGCTCTTTCATGACTTCCGGAGGAAGCAATTCGGGATTATTACAGTATACGTCGAAAAGAGCGTGAATAAAACGTTTTGCCTTATCGGACATCCGTAAAACACGCCAGTGACAATAGAGATGTTTAAACATAAAATCATGTAATTCTTTTCGCAAGGCTCCCACCTCACTATCAAACACAACAATACGCTGTGTGCATCCGGTGGCGTCCGCAACGCACCTGATATCGAATTTTTTTATATTTTTAAGAGTATTATTTATCAGGTTCGTCACCTGCAGGTTGATAAGACCCCTGATGACCAGATAAACCGACAACTCCGTGTTAACATTGGAATATTCGCTCTTTATCTGTTTATGCATCATGTTCCACAGAGTCACTTTTTTTAAATCTCCTTCGGCAATCATGCCTGATTTTATGCCGTCATCGACATCGTGATTATCATAGGCTATCTCATCGGCAATATCCATTACCTGCGTTTCTAAGATAGGTTGCGTATCGCACGAACGAATAAATTCATCCGGGCAGTTTACAAGATGTGTGGTGCTGTGCTTGATGATCCCTTCTCTCGTTTCATAAGAAAGATTAAGCCCTTTAAAATGAGGGTAATGTTCCTCAAGGAAATCGACGACTCGCAGACCCTGGACATTATGGTTAAACCCTCCCTCCTCCTTCATGAGATCGTTTAGAACAGATTCAACCGCATGCCCAAACGGCGTATGTCCCACATCATGAGCCAGCGCTATTGCCTCCGTAAGATCTTCGTTGAGACAAAGCATCTTGCTTATCGTGCGCGCTATCTGGGTCACCTCAAGAGTATGGGTAAGCCTGGTACGATAGTAATCACCCTCGTGATAGACAAAGACCTGCGTTTTATACTCAAGACGCCGGAATGCAGCGCTATGGATGATCCTGTCCCTGTCCCTTTGATATGCAGAGCGATACGGATGTTCCTTTTCCGGATATTTTCTCCCACCGGAAAATTTTGACTTCATAGCATAGGAAGCAAGAAATTTTTCTTCCCGCGCTTCCATATCTTTTCGCGTAAGGCTAGTAGAAGTTTTACCTGTACATTGCATGGATTTCTGATTGTTGTCTTTAACCTTCAAATCTTTCGCCTTTCGATAGTTTTATCTAAAAATACACGCTCTTTTTTGAGCGCTGTCGTAATCTGGGTGTAAAGTTCCTGCAGGCTCTGGGAGATGACCTTTGTCCCTGCAACCACAGGCATAAAATTAGTATCCCCTAACCAACGCGGCACGCAATGCATGTGAAGATGCGTAGCCACTCCCGCACCGGCGAGCTTACCCATGTTTATGCCGATGTTAAATCCCTGCGCACGCAAAACTTTTTTCAATACGGAAACCATGGTTACCATCGTTTTATTCGTATCCAGGATTTCTGCATCGCTGAATTCTTCCAGGGACGCAATATGCCGGTTGACCACAACCATAATGTGGCCGTTATTGTAAGGGAAGGCATTGAGCATCGCGAAACAATACTTTGAACGAAACAGCACAAAGTTTTTTTTATCGCGCGCACTGCGATATGCGTTACAAAAAATACAGCCTTTTTGTTCCGGCTGCGTCACGTATTTAATGCGCCAAGGGGCCCAGAGTTTACCCAATTTTAACAATCCTCCTTTTGATGCAACTGCCTTCTATTTCCAATATCCCGTAAGAACGATACGGAGCAAATATCTTATCAGTAGGAGAACCGGGGTTAAAGTATAATATGCCGTCCGTTTCTCTTTCGCATACGCAATGCGAATGACCGAAAACCACAACATCAAGACTGCTTAATTCCTGAGAAAACTCATTTTTAATGTAGTTCGATAAATGCGCAGGCGAACCACGGCCATGAATAAGCCCTATGGTCACCTCTGCAAGCTTTATAGTTTGTTTTAGAGGCAGCCGCTCGCACACATCGCGATTATCCATGTTGCCGCACACGCCGTACACTTTTGTCCACTGTGATAATTTCTCAAACACATCCAGACTTATGAAATCTCCCGCGTGTAGGCAACAATCGCTTTTTTTCGCTTCCTCTTGAATAATAGAAGGCAAGTCTTTTTCAGCAACAGGAATGTGGGTATCAGAAATTACCAGAATTCGCATTTTCCATTTCTACACTGCCGCTCTGTTCGAGAGCGATAATGGGTCTGTTATATACCGTTAATAGATGATTAATATCGTTTGCATCCCACACAATAAGCTTATGGTTCTTTGCAACTAATTTCGCCGCGGAACTGAAACGTTTTGTCGAAATGAATATCTTCTTAACCCTTTTGCCCTTGACATT
>JAQUOR010000086.1 GCA_028717025.1 Candidatus Omnitrophota bacterium
CTCAAGTCATCACGGCAATAAACTTACCAATGCTCGTCAAATCCCGGTTGAAAAACGCGATGAGTTTCTCGGTCAAATGCTTTACGCTGCACGCCTTGATTACACACTTGATGAAACAGCAGATTTAAAAGATATTACAAGTATGTACGCGGCATTTGACGTTTCTATGCCGCTTTACTGGTCGCTTGATAACGGCGGCAGGAAAATTCATCGCCATGACGCAATCTATCATGATGATATCCCGCACAGTTTTGCGCACCATTGCGATGAAGAGCTATATCGTAAGCATGTGCGTGAATGGGCGTTGAAGGTTTCCAGACACACGGGTGGCTATGCGCCCGACTTGCAGGAAGCCTTGGTCTTGGCCGAGGAAGCCTTTGAGTTGTATCCCGTCGACAGCGAGATCATTGAGATGCTGGTTACAATCCATTATCGATTAGAGGAATACGACAAAATAATCATGCTGCTTGGACCGATTGTCGAACAGGACCAAGGGCATCTTCGCTGGTTTGTATGGCTTGCTTTGGCGGAAGAACGGTTGGGCAATTATTACGGCGCAATCCTTTATCGTGAGGTAATCGCGCAAAATAAACCTGCTGATCGGGAAAATGCACGAAGACTCGCCGCGCTCTATTATCGTACCGGTAAGACCAAAGCCCCTTGCGCTGAGCCTATTTTTTTAAAGCCAAGCCATCTTGACAACGGCGGGCAGTGTATTGAAGGGGTGGATAGCCAGAGTTACGAAGCCCAGGCATTACGGGTGTTTGGCAACGCGCATATGGTTGCCGGGAGTATGAGGCAACAACCAAGGCTTGTCGGCCATCATTTAGCCCAATTTCATACGCTTATAGAACAGCTTAATGATGAAAATAAAATTAAAATTGCCAAGAGTTGCCTGGAGCATCTTTTGAAAGAACCCTATGGCGATAGCGAGACAGAGCTGGAGAGAGAGGCGAACTATCGATTCTTTATCGAGGAGATGCTTTCCAGGGAGCTTAAATCGGGCAATGTCGGCCCGCAACACGTGCTTAGCGCGGCTGTCGGATTTGAATATAAAGATTTACTGGAGGCGACAGAAAAAAGCGTTAATGTCCTTTTAAATATCGATGAGGCAATTTACCGGGGAACGCTTTCCGGCAGCGTAAGGTCGTTCTTTAACGACGAGGTTACTTCTTCGGTAACTCAAGAATTCCTTCAAGTTGTAGAGGGAAAAGATTCAGAAAAAGATGATTATGATGAACGTAAAGCGCAACGAATGTCTTATGCTTTAGAGATTGTGATTCATCGTCTTATGCAAAAACTAAAAGAGGTAAAACCAAATAATGGAGAGATATCAAGGATCTTTCAGTGGATGGGAATTTATTATAGCCGCGCCTATGTAGCTCCGCGGGTAATAAGATCTCAGGCTGATTTTAGATCATTTTTGGAAGCATCCATCGATCCGCGCTGCCAGCCTATATGCCGTGGTGCGTATGACCGGATGAGCGTGCGTGCCGCTTTTAACTATTATACAAAAACTACAGCCCGAATAATCTACGGTATAGACGGTTTTGATCCCGTTAAAATAAAAGGATTATTAGCAGGAGTGCTTGGCGCCAGGCATCCTCATTTGAACGCAATTTATAGGAGCGTGTGCCGCGCAATGTATCCCACAGAAGAAACTGCTGTATTAGCTGTCGATAACTATTGGCCAACGGTTCCCGGCGAAGACAACTTTGTTTTAGTCGTTGATCTTTTAGGAGAAGCGCTTTTAGAAAAACAACACGACGAAGCTTTTATAAAAAGCGCCGCTGCCGATGTTGCGCAAATACTGCTCTTTGCCGATGATTTTCAGATAAGCAATCCCGCCGCCGTAAAGATTAATTATTTGATGACGAAGAATAACCTTTTGGGGGTGTTGATCAAGGCTGTCGATCGCAGAGGCATCATTACTTCTGCCGACGAACCGCTCACGTTAGCCCAAGTAAATGATTTACGCGCAAGGATTCTTTATTCAAGAGCCTCCGGCGAGTATGAGACTTTATCTGAATTTGTCGTCGCGCAGGCAGTAATGCGTTTCCCGGTTTTGGGAAGAGAATTGGTGGAGCAGGCTAAGCAGGATATCGGCACTTTAGAATTTGCGAAGCTTTTTGTCGATGATCTTACCAGGATAGATTACGAAGGAATATTTGCTCGTATGGCATACCAGCATCCAGACATTTATTGTTTATTTGGCGATTGTAGAAATATTACCCAGGTTGCACGCGCAGCTTCGATTATGCGCAATTACTTTCCTTATCGAATTACCTCGCCGGATATTTTCACTTCACCTTTAGATTTTGCTGTTCAAAACGGCATCTATCTTGAACTTGTTCCGGGGGTCTTCCTCTCGCCGATAAGCGGTTCATTCAAGCGCCATACAATATTTAAAATGGATAAGCATAATCAAGTTACCAGTCTATTTGAAATGAAGATCCCCGGGCGAGACGAAGGGAACACCGCTACTTTATTGCCAAATGCCCTCGAAGCGTACGATGAATTGAAAACAGTTTTTGGAGAGGACATTTCTATGGTAAATATCGTTTCCGTCTTTATCGTAGAAGTCGATAACGTTAAAGATGCTCTTTATGGTTATTCAGAGTGGATAAAGGATCAGGTAAGGGTTGTTGTGCTTTTCGAACTTCCAGAAAGCGCTCCCCGGCTGGATCAGGTGACTCCGTTTGACCTGCGCAGGATCGCGGAAAAATATTCTGAAGAATATGCAGGAGATGCACAGCTGGTTTTGGATGATCTTGCTGCAGATATGTTACGGTTTATGGCAATGGTGCATAGTGGAAAAATTTCAGGGATGAAACAGGAGGAAAGCTCGGATTTTCATCTCGGAAATTTTAGGCTTAAGCTTCCCTTAGGAAGTAGCATACGCAAAAGGGTAAGCGCAACTTCCGTAGCTGATTTAGATTCAGTATCTCGCGAATATTTGCGTAGAGGCAGTGACTTTAGTAAAGAAGAAAATGCCGGGCTGGAGTTTATTATCGGCACAGCCGCAGATAGAGTGTTTCACTTAGGAGCATTTTATTCGCCGCACGACGCAGCTCAGCTTTTTAGATACCGCGGTATATATGATGACGAGAAGAGACAATTAGAATCACGTTATAGTTTAGAATCACTGCGCGCTAAAGACGCTGAGCTTCTGGTAGCCGAGGCTGTCCTTAGTCTTTTTACCGCTGCACGCCGCATGCAGGAGAATATGAGTTTATCGCGCTCCGGTTCCTCAGATTCCCTTGATAACGGCGGGAACGATAAGCTTTGCCCGCGGCAACCATGCGCGGTGATCATGTTCAAGGGCGGTACGTTTGGGGCCTTGAAAGATGAGGCAAGAGCAGAGGTAATTGAGGCGTTAAGGCAGGACTTTCAGGTGCAAGTCTTGCCGAAAAAGCAGTTGGCGGCTATCGATGTTGTACAGCTATGGCGGGACATGGTCGAGGATATATTGACGCATTTACCTCGGGTCAAATTCAAGGAAGAAAGAAAAGCCGAATTAGACGAAATTATCAGTCGTAATAGCCAGGAGGATTTAATTCGCTGGAAGGAAAGGTGGATTAGATATCTGAATGAACGCTCGGCGCAGACCAAACAAGACAGGATTTACGGGATACCGGCAATACGGGTTTTGGAATTTTTTATCTGGTACCACGAGCAGCCTGTTCAATTGGTATTGTTAAGACGTAAAACAAATCGTTCCCGCAGTGAAATTATACAAAAGTATGCACAACGTCTGGGAGGGAGGTATTCAGAAGATATCGCTCAGGTGCTCCTGCGGAGAGGCTTTTGGCCTGATATAGATTCGCTGGAAGAACAGACATTTGTTAAAGCCTACGTCGTTTTGGCGCTCAGGATTCTCCTGATCATCCCCAGAGTGAGCAAGTTACACTTCTTAAAAGAGGCGATAGTACGATTAGGCATTAGCCGGAAAATTTTAAAAGATAAGGAAGAATTTAGGAAATTCATCAGGTTTATTTCTTTTTTGGGCCTGGGAATTCACGGAGCGTGGAGCGATGCGGAGTTCATCCGGGAAGATTTGAAATATTTATCGCAAGAGGAAGTCACCGCTTTTATCAGATGGGGCCAGCAAGCTGTTGAAGTGCCGTCCAGTGTGGATAATGGCGGAACAAATTTACCATCGCAGTCATTTATTCTTACTTCCTCAGGCATACGAGAGCTTAACCAACAATTTCCTGTGTCAACAAAATCAGTACAGAGCTTTGAAACATTAGCAGAAGCTCTTTCAACATTGGAGCGTTGGATCGTTTCCAGCGGAAAGATACATGGGCCTCCTATTCAAGAAGATTATATTCATGATAATACCGGAAATCTAATTGACCGGCGCAGCGTAATTGCCTATCGAGATAAAAACGGAAACGAAGTTTATAACCTTCATGACTTCCAATTTTATGAAATCTTGGCTGCTACAAACTATAATCCTTTCTTTGTGTATAACTGCACAAGAATTTTTTTAGCTTATCCTACTCTAAAACAAGCCAGCTATGCTTTAGCCCAGTTTATGGGGTATGTTCCGGTGGAGCATGTTAATTACGATCCAAAAGCTTCTTTGAGTATTGGAGATGCTGTCGCTTATCTTAATGAAGTGTTTACGCGTTATCCAGCGGGGGTGATTACAGACAGAGAGCTTTCCAGGGCGGACGAACATTTACGGGACACTTCCCCTGCAATAGCAGCCCTTTATGAATTGGCAGCATATGCTCAAGCCTGCGATAGCGATGATTTAGACAGGCGTGTTATTAATTGGCGTCGCCGCAATATATTTAAAGTATTTCTTTCGCCTTATTGGGGGATGTTGAGCGTGTATCTGCAATATTTAGAGATGCGCCTTAAAGAAGATTGCAAGCAAATTGGTTCTTATTACTTAGGTGTATACGTGCAAGTAAGAAATGGAAAAATAGAGTTTAGATTTAATTCAATCAAGGACATACCCTATTTTCCGCCTTTTGAGAAGATTATAGGGCAAAATGCGCCTGAAGTGCAGGTTATAAATGGTGAAAATAGCGAGATTCTGAAAGGATATAGAATAAGAGTTGTGCGTTTACCGGATTTTTGCATTCAGATCGGCGTTTGGAACTATACTTATGATTGTACGAATGTAATTGTAGATATCGTTGATGAATATGGAACACAAATCAATCGAAATCGTGATATCTTCTTAGTAGTTTTTCCTCACTATAAGCTTGTATATATCGGTAGATTTTTTCCGAATTTTCCTGATAAGCAATCCAGCAAATATCGTGAAGGAAGAGGGAGGGCACTTTTGCATGAAATAATAAAACAATATGCCGGCTATGACGTTGTTGCCTGGATCGCTACTGAGGAGTTCCAGAAATCTTTAGAGAAGATGCCGGGCTACAATCCGATTACCAAAATCACTAACCCCAAAGTTCTAAAAGCAGTCATAGCCCAGCGCCTTGCCTTGCATGAAGATAATCTTTTCTGGAACGATGCATGGGAAACTACACATTTTTGGGGCGTGGTGCCTTCTTCCGCGGGCCTATCAAGTATAGACAACGGCGGCGGCAAAGAAAGAGCGCTTTCAAGAATAGAGCCTCAAACACAAGACTTTGTCCAAACATCATTCTTTGATAGGCGTCTTGCATCATTGGGTGAGGTTTGGCCGAGTTTTAATGAACGGCAACGTACATTTTTAGCTACAAGCTATTTTGGGGCTTCTGATCATTTGCTTGAGCTTTTCTTAGGGCTCATCAATGGTTTTGTAATCGGACAAGATATGGTCTATAAGCCTAGCGGTTTAAGAGGATGGAATGATTTTATTCGTGGAGAAATAGATTTATACGTATCCCAGATAGGCGTTATCAGAAGTATTTTAAACCACGGGCGATTGCGTAATGAACACGACATTAAAATAAGAAGATGGCGCAGCGGCAATGGTCTAGGTTTCTGGGTCATATATTCACCTTCATTAGTGAAAGAATATGTCATACAAATTAAGACTGCCCTAAAAGCAGATGCTGATTTGCGCGACGCATGGGTTAATACACACGGGGTGAACCCTGACAATGCAAACCCGGAAGAGTGGATGAGTCGATGTAAAGGATCATCAAGCCTTAGTTTTTTTCTTCGCGGCGCATATGTCTGGGATTATCTCGCGGGAGTGTCGAATTATAGAAATGCAGGGGCACGGATAGATAATGTTTCTGCGTATGACCTTGGTGTATCGCCGCGTGAAGCATACTTGCCCGAGAATGCCATACAGTATACAAGGGTGCATAACCAATTGTTTCAGGCTTGGTACGCGATGAATGAGTTTGAAGCGCTGCATAATGGATTACCCTGCATCCCCGGAACTTCCCAGACCGAAGCCTACAGGCGTATAAAAGAATTTATTGATGCGGTTTTAGATTGCGAGATTATTATCGGGCATATGCAGCGATTTTTATTCCAGCTCAAGCACCGTTGTTTTGTATTTTTTGATGGCTCTCCGTGGATGATCGATCCTAAACAAGGTAACGCCAGAATACGTGATTATAAGAGGCAGTTGCACCGTTCTCTGGATCGTTTAAACGGATATGTATCTCTTAAAGGTCTCCATCATGATGCTCGGGAGAAAAAAAGTTTAAAAGGAAGAAGCTTTCTTTTCCATTGGAGAAGAAACTCCGATGCCGTTACGCTTCTTAGGCAGCGTTACCGTTCATTTTTAAAAACATTGCCTGCCAAGACATTTGCAAAAGCTCTGCTTGAAATTGGTTTGGCGGATATCATTCATGGAAAAGTATTTCAGAGTTTAGTGACTTTAAATGAGTTGGCTCAATATAAGCATATGGTGGGTAATCCAGCGGCTGCGCGCGCATATCAACGTCAAAGCAAGCGCTATGAAGATTGGTTAAGTAACATTAAAGAAAAAAGGCTTTTATGGGAGAAAAAGTTATTAAGCACTGCTGAGTTATTCAGCTTTTCCAATGACCATGCTCCCCAGGATCTAAACGGTCAACTAACCTACGATATAATCCATGGTGGTGTCTGGTATATAGAACCTACACTTTCTGACAGGCCGCTGCATTATTTCCGTGCCGCATTTCTTGAGTCATTTGAAAGAGGATCTTTTAGACAAGCAGCCGATTTGCATGAATATGTATCGTTTTTTGCCAGGACAGCTAATCT
>JAQUOR010000087.1 GCA_028717025.1 Candidatus Omnitrophota bacterium
TGAAGCGTACCGGCATGTTTGTCAAGAAGCGCTCAATGATCTGATGTTTTTCCCGTCCTAAAATGGAATCGAAGCTTCCGGTCATTCCCACATCGGTGATGTAGGCAGTAAAATTCTCTATAAGCTTTTCATCAGCCGTCGGTATATGCGTGTGCGTTCCTACGACGGCGCTTACTTTGCCGCCGAGAAAATATCCCATCGCTAATTTTTCGCTCGTTGCCTCTGCGTGCATATCAACGATGACCGCTTTGGCGTTTTTTTTGATATCCTCTAATACGCTGCGCACCGCTTTAAAAGGGCAGTCCATGGGCTGCATAAAGACTCTTCCTATAAGATTGACGACGGCAATTTTTTTGCCCCCCGCTTCTTTAATGCAGTACCCTTTACCTGCCGCCAGTTCCCCGTAGTTTAAGGGACGTACCACATCCATGGTCTCAAGCACTTCTTTTGCTTCCTGTTTTTTAAAGACGTGGTCGCCCGTCGTAATGACGTCCACGCCGGCATCAAAAATTTCTTTGGCAGTATCAGGGGTTATGCTTGAACCGCCGGCGGAATTCTCCCCGTTGGCGATAATGAAATCAAGCGCTTGAGCGTTACGTACGGAAGGCAGTAGTTCTTTGAGGTAACTGCGTGCCGGTTTGCCAACAATATCGCCCAGAAACAGTATTTTCATATCCTGATTGCACCGATTGAGATAATGCCCCTCAACGTCATTGTTTGCTCAAGGTCATCTTGAGCGCATTGAAGGATGATTGCGCTGATTACGCAATATATTTTACAACGTATTTAAAATCAGTGTAGTCTTTTTTTCTCTGTGGCTATCTGCGTTATTTAGCGTAATCGACTGCCCGCATTTCCCGTATCAAGGTGATCTTGATATTACCGGGGTAATCCATTTCCTGTTCTATTTTTTTCTTTATTTCATGCGCAAGCAGCGTTATTTCTTCGTCCTTTACTTTTGTCGGCTGGACAATCACTCGTATTTCTCTTCCTGCCTGGATAGCGTAGCTTTTATCTACTCCGTCGAAGGAGTTCGCTACTGTTTCCAGCTCCTTGAGTCGCTTGATGTATGTCTCCAGGGTCTCTCTGCGCGCTCCCGGCCGTGAAGCGGAAATTGCGTCAGCAATCAAGGCAAGCAGTGAGTAGGGAGATTTGAATTCGGTTTCTTCGTGATGCGCTTCAGCAGCGTTGATGACTATCTCGTTCTCACCGTATTTTTTGAGTAACTCCGCGCCGATTTGCGCGTGCGTTCCTTCTACCTGATGATCGACGGCTTTACCGATATCGTGTAAGAGTCCCGCTTTCTTGGCAACGCGCGCATCAAGCCCCAGCTCAGTAGCCAATACGCTCATGATAAATGCTACTTCTTTCGAGTGCTGCAGGGCGTTCTGGCCGAAACTTGTGCGATAACGCAGTTTCCCCAAAAGTTTGATTAACTCAGGATGAAGGTTGTGGATGCCCACTTCAAATGCGGCATTTTTACCCTCTTCTAGCAACTGTTTGTCAAATTCCTGTTTTGTTTTATCGACAATTTCTTCGATACGCGCAGGGTGGATCCTGCCGTCCTGGACCAATTTTTCAAGAGACAGACGGGCGATTTCTCTTCTGATAGGATCAAAGCTTGAAAGATTGACTGCCTCGGGGGTATCGTCAATGACCAAATCTACTCCCGTTGCCATTTCGAACGCCCTGATGTTTCTTCCCTCCCGTCCGATAATTCTCCCTTTGATTTCGTCATTGGGAAGCGGGACCACGCTTACCGTGCTTTCTGTTGAGTGTTCCACGGCACAGCGTTGAATAGCCAGCGTGATTATTTCTTTTGCCTTTTTGTCCGCTTCTTCCTTGATTTCCTCTTCCATCTGCTTAAGCATTTTTGCCTTTTCGCTGCGCAATTCTTCTTCGTAGCGCTTAAGGAGTAATTCGCGCGCTTCCTGCTGTGTGAGTGAGGAAACTCTTTTCAGCTTCTCCTTCTCCTCTTCGATGAGAGTTTTAAGTGCCTCATCCTTTTTTACCAGCTCTTCTGAAAGGTTCTTTAAGCTGGTTTCGCGGCGGCCCAATTCCTGTTCTTTGCTTTCAATAAAATCAAGCCGTTTTTCCAGGTTCTCTTCTCTCTGAATGAGTCTTTTTTCTAATTGAAATAATTCTTCTTTTTTGGAAGCGTTCTGCTTTTCAAACTCGACGCGCAATTTATAAAGCAATTCCTTACCGTCGAGATCGGCTTTCCGCAATACCTCATCAGACTTTACTTTTGCTTCTTTTAAGATCTTATCAGCGTCTTCCTGTGCTTTTTTCAGCTTATTTTTTTCGAAAATTTCTCCAAGCCACCAGCCGCAGAATATGCCGATGACTATTCCACCTAATGTGTAAAGAATAGACATAATTACCTCCTTTGAAACTACACGCACCCATATACAGGTATGCTATACGAGCAAGCGCAAAATTGAAATGTGCTAAATTTGGAAATTTTCGCTGACAACAACATCAACAGTTTCGTCAAGCGATTGATGAATAGGAAGGCTTTCTAAGATTTGATAATCAAACGCAATACCCACTTTTATTGTGGGAGGTTTGATTTTTTTTAAGAAGCGGTCATAGAATCCAGCGCCCCTGCCGAGCCGGTTTCGTGCGCGGTCAAAGCCGAGACCTGGAACAATCACCATATCTATTTCCTTAATATCCACTTCTTTTGTTATCTCCGTATTGGGTTCCCTGACTCCATAAGGGCCGACAATAAAGTCTTTATCCAGATCAGTAACCTCGAATGCACGCAGGCCCTTGGTTTTCAGATCCATTACGGGAAAACAAAATCTTTTCATATGTGCCTTCCTAATCATCCCCAGAATATCTACTTCCCCTTTTAGAGGGTAATACGCCATGATAACTTTTGCTTCCTTATATATAGGTAAGTTCGATAAACGTTTTTGAACATTTTTGCTCCTCCTTTTTAATTCATCGCTGGTCAGAGACAACAGTTTCTCCAGTAATGTTTGGCGTAAATCTTTTTTTTCTTTTTCTACGACCATACTCATCATGTCATTATACCATGGTTTGCGTGTGCCAAAGCTTAAAGCAACCAGCATACAATTACCCATGATTCGTCAGCGCCGGATGACTTTAACCCACACAAATCCGTTTTATTATACCACTCAGTTACTAAAAATCTACAAGAAAATTACCTTTACACATCCTTCATCGAGGGTGTTTTTAGTACTTAGGAAAGTTATATCCTTTTCGCTGGCAGAGGGTATTTTATCTGCCATTTTTAGCGCAAAAAAGCCTCGTTCGATGCAACAAAAAGCCCAAAAACATTAGATAATTTACCCGTACGCCCTGCTGGCGGTCAATTTTAAAAAAGAGCACTTTTTGTGAATTTTGGATGCTGGTTTTTCTTTTCGAGTGACGTTTTTTTCTACGAGAATCAATATGTGTATCATGATGAACGGGGCGTCGTTTTCATAAAATTTATTGACATCCTAAAGAGGTATGCTAAAATCTTGTGCTATGAAATTAGGCCTAAAGACTCCTACGCGCGCGCGCGGAAAACGCGCACATGGTTTTCGCAAAAGAATGGCAAGTCATCACGGCAGGAACGTTCTACGTAGACGAAGAAAGAAAGGGCGTAAGAAACTTACCGTATGAACCGGGTAGTCCTCCTTTTAATCGTCCTATACCGTAGATTTTCGTTCATTTTTCCTTCCCACTGCCTGTATGAGCCAAGTTGTTCTGAATATGCACGAGAAGCCTTCGTGCAATACCCATTTCTAAAAGCTTGTAGATTATCGCTTTTGCGCATTTTCCGCTGCCACCCTTTTGCTAAGGGCGGCTTTGATCCTTTACCATAAAACATATCATGGAAAAAAGACTCCTCTACACTTTTGGCGTAACCCTTTTATTTCTAATAGGTTATAACTTTGTAGTCTCCAAATATTTTCCGAAAAATATCCCCCCGCTTTCCCCTGATAATTCTGCTGCATCTATGAATACAACCGTTGCCCAAGAGCTAAAAACAAACAAAAACGAGGAAAAAATTGAGCCTTTGGTGCCTGCGCAGGAAGCAGATTTACCTAAAATACAAATAGGCAATTTTATCGTAACATATTCTGAGAGAGGCGGTTATATAACAAAAATTGCTTTATTAAAATATGGCGAGGATTTACCGTTCCGCAACATAGGATTCATTCCGGAAGAAGGAACCAAAAATTTTTCCAGCTCCATAGTCGATAATAAGATCATTTTTACGGCAGCCAATGGCGGGAAAAAGGAGTTTATTTTCGAGGGATACGTCTTAAAGGTTAATTCTTCTTCCCTTCCCCAACATCCCATCGTTTTATTTTCTGATGCACTCTCCTCCAACATGTTAGAACAGGGTTACCAGGAATTCTTTTTTGCCAGAGAAAACGACATTCAGCGGAAAAACTTTAAAAAAATAAAGGACGAAACAATCGACGGGTTGCAATTTACCGGTAGTCGCAATCAATACTTTTGTATTTCCCTTTTGCCCGGGCAGTATAATATAAAAGCCAAAAAAAGCAAAGCGGAAGTTGATATTTTACTCGTGCCTTCCTCTGCCCAATTTTCACTTTATATCGGTCCCCAGATTGCTAAGGAACTTAAACCTTTTGGCTTAGAAGGAGTTATAAACTATGGATTTTTTCATAGTATTGGGGTGATCCTGGTATGGTTTTTGCATCTTTTCTATTCTTGGACGAAAAACTGGGGCATCAGCATCATTCTTATGACAACCTTGGTATATATAGTTCTTTTCCCCTTCACGATGCAGAGCACCAAAGCCATGAAGAAAATGGCTTTGATCCAACCAGAATTAGACAAGCTTAAGGCACAATATAAGGATAACCTTCCAAAGTTGCAAAAGGAACAGGCAGAATTATTTAAGAAATATAAAATCAATCCTTTGGGTGGATGTTTACCTTTTGTATTTCAAATGCCGGTATTCTTTGCGCTTTTGCAGGTATTTTTAAGATTTGTGGAAGTAAAAGGCGTATCTTTCCTTTGGATCAAAGATTTAACCTTACCTGATAGACTTTTCAAATTTCCCGTTAATATTCCCTTTGTCGGAGACTATCTCAACATACTTCCTCTGCTTATGGTTGCTTTAACGCTTATCCAGCAGAAGGTCACTACTCCTTCGACCAATAAAGAACAGAAGTCAATGGCATTATTTTTTGCTGTTTTCATGGGAGTCATGTTTTATAATTTTTCCGCCTGTTTAGCACTTTATTGGTTCATCCAAAATTTACTTACTTTTGCCTATCAGTGGAAAGTCTCCAGGGTCAAACAGAATTATTCCCCAGCTTAATAATAACCCCTTCTTACCGGCTCATTACATATCCGATCCTTACATTCACCTCTAAAAAAGTTTTCACGTGAAAACTCTCAAAAAAGCCAATGAAATCAAGGGGTCATATTTTTAAAGACGGTTTTTATCTCTAAATATGCTTCTAAACTGACCACAGGGCTTGTCAGGGATGATTTTGCCTGGTCAGATAGTATTTTAATACTCCAGAAAAGTTTTCACGTGAAAACTTTCAAAAAAGTCAATAAAAACAAGGGTTGTTATCTTCTAAATATGAATTTTACTCTTTCTGGCTAGCTTGAATCGTCAAAATTGACACTACTATTGGGTTACTAACTTTATTTTGGAAACACTCGTCCATTGATTGAGAACGCCAATAGTAAGCCGTTACGCATCCTTTTGCTAAGCGCAGAGTTTTACAGTAATGACTTGGTTGTTATTTTCTGAAACTGTTGTCATAAGGATTTTAGAATGAACATATTATCAATAGTAAACTCATAAAAATACCACCATTTTTCAAAAAAAACTTGACAAGGAGATATGGTCTATACTACAATAATGATAATAAGTTTTCACGTGAAAACTTGGAAAATACCTAATAAATATAGGCTTTATAAATAAGATTATCAACCTATGGGCCGTATAATCGGAGTTTGTAATCAAAAGGGCGGAACAGGAAAAACAACTACTGCGATTAACGTAAGTTCGTATTTAGGCTTAAGCAACAAGAAAACCCTCCTTATAGATATTGATCCTCAGGGTAACGCCACTTCTGGTATTGGTTTTAACAGTAAAGAGCGTAACTCGATTTATGATGTTATCTCTGACGTTGCGTCTTTAGAGGAAAGCATATATCCTACCCAATGGCCAAACCTTTCCATCATACCCGCTAACATATCTCTTACCGGTGGAGAAATAGAGCTGGTTAATATTGAAAACAGGGAATTGCGTTTAAGGCAAAAACTGGAACAGCTCAGGGAGCGATTTTCTTATATTATTATTGACGCGCCGCCATCCCTGGGATTGCTTACCGTTAATGTGTTTTCTGCCTCCGATAGTTTGATTATTCCTATTCAGTGTGAATACTACGCTTTGGAAGGAGTTTCTAACCTGTTGCACACTATTGACCTAATTCGCGAACGTCTTAATGCGCGTTTGGAGATCGAAGGATTTTTGCTCACCATGGCAGATTTTCGTACTAAGCTTACTTTACAGGTCATCGATGAGGTGCGAAAATTCTTTAAAGAAAAGACTTTTAATACCATTATTCCGCGCAACATCAAACTAGCTGAAGCTCCGAGCTTCGGTAAGCCGATTCATTGCTATGATCCTTTTTGCGTGGGCGCCAAAGCATATCTTAATCTTACTGAGGAAATCATAAAAGAAAAAATTCAAATTGATTATTTAGTTCAAGAAATCTGCGAACCGCAGCCGCTTGAAAATGTACGCGCAGATAAACCGCCTGCATAAATCTAATTCATCAACTTTGGTGCATGTGTGGTATAAACTTTTTGCATTGTGAAAAACTATTCTGATAGAGGAGGTGCATAAGTATGGAACGCAGAGCGCTTGGAAAAGGTTTGGATGCACTTATTCCCAAAAAACCCCTGGAAGCAATACCAAAGGAATTTATGTATTTGCCCTTGGC
>JAQUOR010000088.1 GCA_028717025.1 Candidatus Omnitrophota bacterium
TCCATCTCTTGTGCCGAAGGCCAACGGCTATACTTATGTAAGGTAGCGCGTAACCAGCCATAGAATGTTGAAGATATGCTGTAACGCGCCCAAGTATCCTGCGAAGGATTATTCGCGTGTAACTGCGCTAATTCGACATTGAGCCTGCGGATGGCCTCAACTGCTTTATCGCGGCGCGCGATCAGGCGGGCGATATCTTCTTTGATCTGCTCTGCCCGCTCTTGTGAGGCGGCACGGGAAAGTTCGCTGCGTAACTGACTCAATTCTTCAGCGGTTCTCCGCACTCTTGCAATGGCTTTCTCGCGGCTGCCTTCAAGGGTTGAAGCAGCTGCCATGTATCCTTCTACCTCTTCTCTATCAGAAGCATAAGCCCTGCGTAGTTGATGTAATGCCCTACGTGAATCGCTGCTTAAAGAAACGCGTAAGCCTTCAACTGTTGCCTTCACTAAACGTCCCCACCAGTTAAGTCTGCCGTCTCTTCTGTGTGCCTTGTGATTGAAAGCCCATGCAATTGCTCTTCCTAAAATATTACCTTCTCCTTGCATGGGCAGATTGTGAGAAAATGCTAAGTTTGTTCCTTCAGGGAGAATGATCCAGCCACGTAAAGTGGCGTTGCCACCACGTGGCTTTACGCCACGGACCCCCTCTCTCTCATCCCTCATCATTCGTCCCTCGTCATTCGTAAAAATAACCCTGCCACTGATCATGTCATTCATGTCGCTGTGGGCATTAGGGCTGCTTGAGGACGCTTGGAAGGGATCCGGCACCTCTATGGGTGTATTTTTGCGAGTATCGAATAGATCATTCAATCCCTCTTCAAAAGTCCTGTCATACAAATCGATGTTGATATCAACGTCTTTGATCTCGCTAGATGTTTCGTCGTTAAATATAATCTTCACTCCAAGAATATCGTCAGTTGGGCCGACCACTATCCGTGCGTGAGAAAATACTTTTTTGAAACGTGTCAATAAACCCTCTTTCGTTCTTCCGTCTCGGCCAGTGTTGCAGCTATTTAAAATAACAACGCCATCTTTTTCAAGATAGTCCCCCATAGAATCTTTAACATCATCTGTCCTAAGGGTGTATTTGAGATTGTTACTATTTATATCTTCATCTCGGCTTACGCCTAAACGCATAACAGTTGGGTGTCCATGTCCACCAAAGATCAATACTTGCGCGCGCGCTTGCGTCGTGGCGACATCCAAAGCTTGATACAACTCTTCCTTTGTTGCCACTTCAAAATAAATAACGCGGTAACCGTGTGCTATCAGGTCACTAAAGAGATCCTTTGTTAAAGCAAAGTATCCATTATCATCTGAGGCAGGATATATGACTACCGCTATTGGCCGGTCATCGGATTTATTGTTCGCTCTATTCTTTACGATCTCTCGTAAACCATTTCGGTCGAAACGCTCAGGATAAAGTATCGTTGAAAGCACCTCTTGCACTTCTTCTGTATATTCCTCATCAGAAAATAATTCCCTGTAGAACACATCACGCAGTGCCGGTATCCACATTTTATCAGCTCGTGCCATGCGCAGGATCTCTTCTTTTGATAAATTAATTTCTTTAAGTATCTCTGTTGCTGCCTGGGCTGCCGGCTGATTTATCTTCTGAGAAGCAATACGCGCGACATCTTTGATTGTTTCAAAGGCTCTCGTCTCAAGGACAAAACTCCTGTAAAACGGCGCTATCTCTGTGATGCCCTCCAGGGCGTATTGCGACCAATTTGCGGCCGCTTGAGCTAAGCGTCTCATAGCATCCTGCTGCGCTTTATTCCTTGAGTATTCGCTTCCGAAGACTACACCCTTTTGTTCTTTTATGAAATCAATTAAAATACGAATCAATCTTTGCACCCGGGATACTTCCGGACCAATCGAAATGCTTCGCGCCTCTAAATCTTTCGCGTCAAGAAGAGCATCCCAAATCACCCTTACCGCATTTCTCTCAGCTGCCAGATCTGCATTCGGGCTCTTGAGCACTTCTATCGCTGCATCAAGATCTGACTTTGAACCGTCATTCTCGGTAGAAACGCTCTGGGAAGCTCCCGTGAAGCTAAAAACAAAAGGTAAAGCTCCTGCAGACCGGGGGAAATTCCTTCTGGTAACGCCCTGAACCCTCTGGGCAGCCGAAGAAGCTGCCCCGCCACGGACCCCCTCTCTCTCATCCCTCATCATCCGTCCCTCGTCATTCGTAAAAATAACCCTGCCACGGGCCCTCTCAACTAAGTTGGATCTTGTTGACTTCGTAGGTTGGAAGAATGCCGTAATAGCGTTCCACACCAACTGCGATGTCAAGCGCGCGTTCGCCAAGGACCCTCTCAAAGTGGTGATTGACCTGTTCCAGAACGATTCCTGAGCGGGTGTTGACAAAGAAGTTGAAAATTCTGTTGTCATAGCCCCTTGCTGAGACAAAAATGAACCCTTTCTTGTCGACCACGAAGTGACGAAACTCCAAACCCTGTGTATCCATGGTAACCTCCTTTCTCTTCCTGCCACGGAAAGGAAGGGGTCACTAATACTGTGAATAATAGTTTTCAAGAGCCCACGTGCCAAAAATGGGGAGGTTGGGGAGGCAACCTTGGCGCGAAGTGAGCTCTTGAAAACATTAAAAGCCGCCTTCAGGCTTCTTCCTGCCACGGAAGACAGAACCCTGTAAAGCGGCTTTATCACCAAACCAATTGTATATATAGGTAAAGAAAGAATAGAACTTAAGATTGAGGACGATATTTTTGCGGGTTTGTAACTTGCAGCTTGAAGCTTGCGGCTTGAAACAGGCGGAGCGAGACCGCTGGTAAATTTGTATTCCTGAGCTTTCGGTCGAACAAAATTAACTACACGATTTATAAGAAGACGAATTACTTTAGGCAGCTCTACTCTTGAACCACCGTTCGTATCTTTTCCAGCACCACCGGAGCCGTTCGCATTACCCATGCTTACGGTTCTTGCACCTTCTTCGCTATCCGAAGCGGTATCACTTTGCCCACCATTATCTATAGATATATCGGCTGCACCCTTAGCAGCTCTATCATCTTTAGATGTCTCTTGAGCATTATCTATCTTACCATCTGTTTTTCCCGAGCCATCCCGCACGACGGTGTTAGCGGGTAGGCCCACAGTGCGGCCCGTACTAGGACCATTAATAAATAAACCTGCCTCTTGAGGCTTTGTAGTATTTAAAGAGTCTGCGGTTGCTGATAAATTCCTCTGCGCTGTAGCCTGCACGTAAGCCTTCCCTAAGGCGAGGAAGGCGCGTAGACTTGGAAATGACCCAATAAATGAATTACTACCGGGTAAAACCTGCGCTGCCGCAGGTACGGTCATATCTGGCCTTGATTGATCCTTGCGTGCACGTTGCTTTTCCTGAGCCTTTGTCTGTCTTACATCACGTTCAATACCCGCACGTTCGGCAGCCAAGATAGCAATTTCATGCGCATCAGTAGTCATCTGCTCTGCCCTATCCTCGATGACTTCATGAGCAATTCTTTCCAAAAGCGTTAATTGCGAAGCTTGCAATATATCCTGAGCAATCACGATAATAAGGCGGCCGTCTTCTGTTCTTGCCTTTAACGCATCTTCCCTGTTGGGCATTGCTGATCTGGGTAAGCTGATAATGGTAGGCTCACGGTAATTGTGTTCGCCGACCATGCCTTTTAGTATATCTCTTATAGGTAAGCTAAGAGCTTCTAACGATTCCAGAGGTACTATCTGGCCTTCTCTCCGGGCAAGCATTCCTTCCACAAAATCCTGCGCCTGTTGACGGGTAAGGCTTTCGTTAAAACCAACCGATGTAGAGTCAATGCCTAATTCTTTGTCGGAAACATACTGCTCAAAGCGCCAGCCGAGTAAGCCACTTTCCGTATCAGGAACTGCATCATCAGAACGCGAGCCTTTAGCTTTCAGGAAACCTGCGGGAGGCATCAATCCTTTACCGCGTAATTTAGCGTCTAATACTTTTGCCACTGCCAAGGCTTCTTGCTCCTTTACAGCAAGTTCTCCCGGCTGAGTTACATGAAAATATAAGGTAATGGTCTTTCCTACCTGCGTATCGCTGCCGCTGTTTAAATCTCTTAAATTATCGAGATTAGCAATAACTTTATGCGAAATGCCTCGAGCTTGCAGTTCCGGTAATACTTCAGCCAATACCGTAGCGGCATTTTCCTCAGTCATGGCAACATGGACTTTAAATGCTGCCAATGGGTGTACCGGATAATGGCTGGCTTCAGAAATCTTCCAGTAGCCATGGCTTATTGGGTCTTCGGAATAACCTTTTTCCGTTGCAGCTTGGATTGGATCTCCTGCGGTTGCAACATCACCTTCTCTCTGCGCCGGTGTGCTTATTTCCAATAACGCATCATCAGCCTCGGCATTAACTTCATCAATGAGATCTGCCTTTAATTTATCGGCATCTGACAGCGAGAAAGCATCAATCGCATCAAGCAGGCGTTTTCTTTCAGCTTCTATCTGTTCTTTGGATAAACCGGGGATAAAGGCATTAATGATGGATTGTCTAAAGGTTTCAAGGGCGGGATTGTTATCGTCTGCGTCGGGAGTCAAATCTTCAGAATCACCGGATGCGGTGGCCTCTACAGCCGGAGTATTGATCATTCCTCTTAAGGGTAAAGAAAACATCTTAGGCTCATTGGTCAAACCATCCAATACTGCTACAGGTACTTCATGGCCGTCGCGTTTTGCTCTTTCGGTGATCACCAATTTATCGCCAACCTTATGAATCCAGTGTAAAACATCAGTGTCTTGAGCGGCACCAGGCAGACGCACTTGCGCCCCGCCTAATCTTTCTGCTAACGCTTGAGGCAAGAATCGTTTCGTCCCGTTATTGCCGATCCATAAAACATCGTCTGATTCGTGTTTACCTAACGAAAACTCGAGCGTAACGGTCGGCGCTTCACTCCTATCAAGGGGCGTTAATAAACGGTCAACGCTTCCATTACGCTCTAATGCTGCGGGGTTGCCCACGACAACACCTAAGCTTCCGTCTTTTAATACAACGGAAGAATATTGCGGATTCTGATCCGGCCGCACGCTAACACCTAACCTTTCCAAGCTGTCACGCAAGGCCCCTATGGCTTTTTTCTGTCTTCTGCCGGGCTTTGTGATTTCTTCTGCTCTCTGTCTGACCACAAATGCTTTTCCATTAACCCCCTTAACCACTGTTCCTTCGCGTACCAGGTCTCTTTCTGCCAACGGCCTTGTAGCATCAAAAACCTGCTCTTGAGCGTTTACTTCTGCGCTATCTACCACCTGCAACTCAACGGGACGATTCTTGCTTCTATATATTCCATCGGTACCGGGCTCTAATCCTTCCACGAAATGTTCCGGGTGAACTCCCCTTAATGCTCTTGTCAGTGCCATTCTGTCTTTATCCTCAGGGAGCGCTTGGGCTATAACATCCCAAAGTTCCTTTTGGACAGTACCTTGCTCAAACGTTTCCGCAATCCTTTCGCGCTGCTCTGATTCTGCTTTCGCTTGAGCTGCCATGCGCGCCTGTTCTTTTTCCAGCTCTTTAAACTGTTCGGAGATGGCATGTTTCTGAGCAAGTTTTTCGCGTGCAGAAAGATGAGAATCATCAATAACCCGATGCAAGGCAGGCTCCAGATAATTTTCGATCTGTACCTGTTCTTGAAGCTCTTTTGGTAACCCTTCAAGCATCTGCATTGCTTGCGTTTCTGCCTGCTCTAATTGTCTTGAGACATTCGCGCGCTCTAACTGTGCCAGCAAACGAGTTCTGGTCATGTCTACTAATACCGGTTCTTGATTTGCATCGAGCTGTTCTCTAAGGTCGGCAGATGTAATCGCTTGTCTGACTTCTTCTACCCGTTGCTCAATGGATTGTGCGGGCGTATCTTTAACCGGTGTTGGTTCTTCTTGAACACCTTCAACCTTATCCTCTAAATCCTGGGCAGCCAAGCGAGTCCTCTGTGCTTGAGAAAAGAGAGGCTGCACCACTGACGCCCCTTCCATAGCCAGATCCCTGACCAGCATAAGCGGAGCTAAGGGCACATCAGAACGTACTGCAGAGGCAATTCTTTGAATAGTGGTTGGTTTAGCTTGTGCTATAGCTGCATGAGCATGTATAACGCCGATGACTTCTTTAAACTGCTCTTCCTGTTCAGCTTGCAGGCCAAGAGCAAACGGCGCCGCTAAATGATGTATTGTCGCAGGAGCGCTTGTGCTTGTGCCTGCTAAAGGTAAAAGACGTGAAAGCGGTGTTGCTGTCATCTCATTATATGCGCTGGTCAGGCTGCGATTAAATCTCCATGCTGCTAAATCTCTTCTAAACCAGCCTCCGGTAGCAGCGGTAATCCTGGCCTGTTGTATATTCTGCTGTAAAGACTGTAAAGAATTGGCTAACGGCCCATAAAGTCTTAACAAACGAGCATCAAGGCCTTGTTCTGTCATTGCCTGCGCAGCAACAAGAGGCGTAAGCGGTGACATAGTAGGAATACGCGTTAATTGAGCAAAGTTCTTTGATAAAGACTGCTGCTGGCGCTCACGCATACCTTGTACGGCAATACTGGTGGGTGTTACTATCGGTAATGACAAACGGTATGCCAAAGCCTGCTGCGCGTTCTTTAATCTTTGTTCTAAGAAAGGCACTATTCGTTTTGCCTGCTGGCGCACTTCGGGCGTTTCGCCGCGCTTTGCCTGTATCTTTGCCTGCTCTAACGCGCTTGCGGTTGATTGCGCTCTCTGGGAGGTCTCAACAACCGGCTGTAATGTTCCAATGTTCGGCATCGCACCTAATTCCTGCAGAGTCGGCAGCTGCATATCCTGCCCTTCTTGTTCTTGCGCATCTAAGCCTAAGCGTAAATGCCCAAGTTCTAATGCTATTGGCAGCGCCTGCGCCATAGGAAGTCCAGTTACGTGTAATTGTTGCGCAACGTTTAAAGCTTGCTGAGGAGTTAATTGTTGTGCATCTGCACCC
>JAQUOR010000089.1 GCA_028717025.1 Candidatus Omnitrophota bacterium
GTTCGACCAGGCAAAAAAAACATGGGAGGACTTTTTAACAAAATTCCCTAAATCTCAATATGCCGCATCAGTAGCGCTGCACCTGGGAGGTTTGTACGAAAAAGAAGAAAATTATCTTGAAGCCGAAAAATACTATACCAAAGTCATCACTGAATACGGAGAAACCCTCTGGACCAAAGAAGCAACCGTTTCGCTTGGACACCTTTATTGGCGCCAGGGAAACCTTAAAAAAGCAGAGGAACACTTCAAAAAGGTTGCCGCCAGCGATGAGCCGATCGCGCTAAAGACAAAATTATACCTGGCAAAAGTGCACATCCAGAAAGGAGAGACGGATGCCGCGCTTAAGCTCTACGATGAGCTCATCAATTCATCCTCGTCTATTGCAAAAATTGCAGTATTGGAAAAAGCTTTTCTCCTTCAAGACGGCAAAAATTATGAAGCAGCAGTCTCACTTTTTAGAAAAACAATCCGCGATGGCGTTGATTCTCCTAAGATTCGCCTTAGCCTTGGAGCCTGTCTTGAAAAGCTCAACCGCAACAACGAAGCACTTGATGAATATCTCGCGCTTATCTATTCATTCAGTGATACTGCCTACCGGGCAAAAGCATATTTCCGCATCGCGCGACTTTATGAGAAAAAACGGGACGTTGAAGCTGCTAAAGAAATTTACAAAAAGATTATAGCCTTAAACATCGAAGAAGGAAAAATAGCCCGGGCGCGACTTGAGCGACTGAAAACGAAGAGATAGGGGTGCAGGCTATTCTCCCTTGCCTGATCGCACGCGCAGGCTTCGGGATTAAATTTCCCGACTTATGTCGGGTCATTGCCCCCTGGCACCTATATATCCGGAAAATTTCTCATGGAAATTTTCCCGGAAGTGCTGCGGGGTTAAATTTTCCGACGTACGTCGGAAAATTTAAGGAGGATATATGTGGCAATTAATCGTTAAAGGCGGATGGATCATGCTCCCGATTTTCTTATGTTCCATTTTTGCATTTGCAATAATGCTCGAGCGGCTGGTCTTCTATGGCAGCATAAAATTCGATGCCACAACGTTACTCTCTCAGATCATGGAGTCAATCAGGAAAAATAAAATAACGGAAGCTATCGAAATATGTGAAAAAAACCAATTTTACATCACTAACATTTTGAAAGTCGGCCTCCTGCATTGCGAAGACTCAAAAGAGACGATCAAGGAATCCATGGAAAACGCATCGCTTTATGAAATCCCAAAACTGGAGAAAAATCTGCACTTTTTAAGCACTATTGCCCATAGCGCTCCGCTTTTGGGGCTCCTTGGAACGGCAACGGGCCTTGCGCAGTGTTTTTACGCTCTTGAGAAAAAAACTTTAAGCAGCGGGTTAGTGAATCCTTCCGATCTGTCGGCGGGTATATGGGCAGCGTTAATCACTACCGTTGCAGGCCTTTGCGTTGCCATACCAACATATATCGCATATAATTATTTTGTGCACACGGTAAGTCTTTCGATCCTCGAAGCAGAACGTGCCGCAGGGGAATTATTAGAGCTGCTTTCTCAAAAGAAATATCGCAGTGAAATCTAGCGATACTCCCGTAGAGAAGAAAGATGAGATTTAAAAAAACATTAACTCAGGAAACCGGCCTGCGGCAATTCGATATTGCGCCTTTTATCAATGTGGTATTCTTACTTCTTATATTTTTTATACTCACTTCAAATTTTATATCTGTCCCCGGGATGAATCTTAAGCTGCCCAGGACAATAACCTCGGAAATTTTCAACGCCAAAACCCTGACGATCGTTATTTCAAACGAAAATATCATGTATGTCGAAGGTAAACCTCTGGCCGTAAAAGACATGCAAAATTACATACAAAAAGGCAACTACCGGTCTGTTTTCCTAAAAGCCGACAGAAACACTGACCTTGGTTCTTTGGTCAAAATATGGGATATATGTAAAAACCTGGGAATAGAAAAAATCGGTATTGCTACCACTCATGAATAACGATACCGCACCCTAACGCTGCAATTATGGAATTTTCGAAAAACGCGTTACCACTGCTATTCTTTTTGAAAAAAACAAGCCTCCTTGTTTTTGCAGTCATCGTGTCAGTCGTGATCCACCTTCTTTTTATTTCTTCGTTCTCCATTTACGTCAAGAGTAAAAGTACTCCTGTTATTTACTCCTGGCTCGATATTATTGACAATAATGAGCTTTTTCTTAGTGACAGAAAAAATATCGTACAAAACGATTCGTTTCTTTTAGCAGAAAACCCTTCCAAAAAATATTTTTCTTCAACTCTGCCTGATGACGATTCATATCTCCTGAAGGATAAACGACATAAAGAAATCGTGCCAAATCCGTATGTTCCTCAAACGATACACGAAAAAATGGTTTTAAAAGAAAACACCGAATATGTTTATATTTGGGAAAAACAATCTTTCTTTGGTTCAGAAAAAAACGAAATTATTCCTTATAAAATGTTTGTATCCCCGTACGGAAAGACCATCGTTTCGTTCCCCGAAAAATTATCGTCGGATACACAAGAAACTATCCTTTTGCAGGAATACATCAGGGAGGCATCTTTCTTTCTGGGTGACAAATTTTACTGGACAAAACTAAAGGGGGTAGTAAAATAAAAATGAAGTTGGAGCTAACATTCTTTATAGGTGTTTTGTTAGCTTTTTTTGTTTTAATAATTTTGTGTATTGATTTTCTCAGGGAACGCAGCATTATTAATGTTGTAAAAAAAATACGCCGTGAGCGAAAAACATGCGAAGTGTGCGCATCGGTATACTTTTTTTCTGTAACCGCAAAATATTGGCGTTGTCCCTTATGCGGAAGTATGAATAAAGAAAAATGATTACTGAAATAGGCATAGTTGCGGGCGAAATCTGGCATTTCCTGGATAAACATGGGGAGGTTACGTTTGCCCAATTGGCCAAGGGTATTGAAAAGCCGCAGAATGTGATACTGATGAGTTTAGGATGGCTCGCGCGTGAAGGGCATGTTTTAGTGCGCTTCGAAAATAACGATTACATCATCGACTTGCGATGAAGCCCGATGGATTTTAGCGCCTGTCGTCTCATTATATCGGTTATATAGAGATGCCACAATAACAAAAAATGGTTATATCTGTGTCGTAACTTAAATAAAAGTGAGGTCTAAAATGAAAAAAGCAGTAGTTTTAATAATTATTCTGGGCGTCACTCTGGTACTTGCTGCTCTCGCGATGCTTGCGTTATATATCATGACCAATGAAGCTCGTATTGCGGAACACAAAATACGCAGAACGCGTGCATTTTATGCTGCGCAAGGCGGTATTATACATGCAATAGAACGTTTACGCAGAGAAGGGACTACTGCCACCAATCAGACCGCGATAGCAGGAAATACTACTGATGTTACTGTCGGTACCGCTCCTGCAGGCAATGTTGACCTTACCATTACAAATACTCCCGGGGGCAATCCGTCTGATTTAACGGTAAATGCTTCCGTAAACTATTGATACGCTCAGTCTTTCGCCTGCCTTGACAAAAATCTATTTATTTGTCAAAATAGCATTCCTATAACTTATCCTAATATCCTTATTTATTATAGGCAGCACGTCACACGAACACTTCTTTTGATTCTTCTTTCTTGTGACATATACGAGTGCATCTGGTACTTCGGCTGGATAGCCTTAAGTGCCGATTAAAAGCAAGGAGACGAGCAAGGCGAGCGAAATGACGACGCGGGCGAATACGTGAGCCAACGGGATCCTTTTCTGTTTTCTTTTTGCTTCTTTAGAATCTCTTCAGGGTGACAGTAAGTCGAGGGTAGCTCCTGTGAAATTCTTCGAGACTTACGTCATAAGGGGCAGCGCCCCATTTGAGCCTGCCTGCCGGTAGGCAGGGAGGAATGAAGCGAGTACTCGAGCGTAATGACGACGGGCCGGTAGTTCAGCTGGGAGCCAATCGGCTTAAGGCGTTAGCCTTAAGATTCTTAAGACTGATTGCCTCCATTGCTAAGTTGACAGATTGAAACTTTTGCACGAGCACAATAGGTTTTATCCGTATATAGGGCCGGTAGTTCAGCTGGGAGAACGCCTCGTTCGCAACGAGGAGGTCAGGAGTTCAAATCTCCTCCGGTCCACCATACACACGCATCCGGAGAGCTTTTCAAGGCTTGCGGAAACGCCACACGGTATCGCAGATGAAACAAATCACTTTCTTTATACCCCGCGGCCCAAAGGGACTTCGGACTTCAATCCTGATGGGTTCCATTCTTATCGCATCCATATTCTGTTTTCCTACACAGGCACAGGTTGATACTAAACAAAGTCGAAACATCAAAAAGTGTGAGTTTGCAGGCTCATTTTATCCTCTCGACAAAGCTGAGCTCGACTCCATGATAGAACGTTTTTTAAATGCAGCGGAGGTGCCGCCGTTAAAAGACAATATCACGGGCATAATCGTGCCGCACGCAGGTTATATTTATTCCGGCCAAACTGCTGCGTATGGCTACAAGACGGTACAGGGGAAAAAATTTGATATGGTTATTCTTTTGGGCCCGAGCCATCGGCACGGCTTTAAAGGAATCAGCATATATCCCCTCGGCAGTTTCGAAACTCCGCTGGGAAACTGTGCTATCGATAGTGAGGTGGCCAAAGAACTCACAAAGCTTTCGTGTGCGCAAACCACTTACGAGTATTTTACGGGAGAACACAATCTCGAAGTACAAATCCCTTTTATCATAAAAACTCTTAAGGATACGAAAATCGTCCCTGTACTTTTTGGGCAGCTTAATAGGGCCGATGTTGATGTGATTGCCAAAAAAATTGCGGACATCGCTAAACGAAAAGACATTTTAGTAGTTGTTTCAACTGATCTGTCGCATTACCTTCCCTACGATACCGCAAACGCTGTAGACAACGAAACTTTGCGATTCGTTAAAGACAAAGATATCGACTCCTTGTTTGCCTCGGTAGAACGCAACGAAGGAAGAGCATGCGGAATTTTCCCGCTGCTTACGTTTCTCGCCTATGCAAAAGAAACAAATTCCGATATAGAAATCCTGCAATATGCTAATTCCGGGGATACAGCAGGCAATAAAAAAGCAGTTGTTGGATATGCAAGCGCGGTTGCGTTCCCGGGCAATGCGGACAATACGCCGGAAATCAGAGCTCAGAAATCCAGCGCAAAGCCGGAAAAGGAGGAATCAATGGAAGGGTTTACCTTAACGCACGACGAAAAAATGACTCTATTAAAAATTGCCCGTTCAACCCTGGAAAACTATTTAAAAACATCCAAAGCCCCTCATCTATCGGCAGAATCGGGGAATCTACGCGAGAAACGGGGTGCCTTTGTTACATTGACAAAAAATGGCGAATTGCGGGGCTGTATCGGCAGAATAGTCGCCGATAGCCCGTTGAACGAGGTTATCGCCGCGATGGCAATCGAAGCCGCAACCGGTGACCCACGTTTTCCTGCAGTCTCTTACAAAGAGTTAAAAGACATACAGATCGAGATCTCAGTGCTCACTCCTTTTGAAAAGGTTACCAACCTTGATGAAATTGAAGTCGGGAAACACGGTCTTATAATTAAAAAAGGCTTTTATTCCGGCTTATTATTGCCTCAGGTACCCGGCGAATATGGCTGGGACAGGGAAACATTCTTAAAACATACCTGCATAAAAGCAGGATTGCCGCCGGATGCCTATAAAGACCCTGACGCAACGCTTTACAAGTTTTCTGCTCTCGTATTCAAAGAAAAAGAACTTTCGAAAAAATAAGATGTCACACGTACGCGTCTATAACAACTTTCTGCGGGACAACGATGTACTCACCATAACCGATGCCGAAACCATCCATAAGGTAAAGGATGTGTTGCGTCTTGGCGCTGAAAAATCGTTATATCTCTTCGATGGTAACGGTAAGGAATTTTTGTGCAGGATCATTGATATAAAGCATGATTCTATTGTCGCGCAAAAGATAAAAATTGCGCGGGAAGAACCGGCAAATATCCCTTCTCTGATTTTGGGGTTTCCCCTGGTTAAAGAGGAAAAGGTCGATTTTATTTTGCAAAAAGCAACGGAGCTGGGAGTATCGGAATTTGTACCTTTTACCTGCACGCGCAGTATACAGTCGCTTCCTTCCGAAAGTAAAGTAAAACGCTGGCAAAAAATACTTATTGAGGCCACGCGACAATCAGAGAGGCTCTGGATCCCAAAACTCAATGCCATTGGTGAATTTACCGAGCTTATCCGGCGCCCCTACGAAACGAAACTCGCTGCAACGATAACAGGGGAAAACGCACGCGACATGTTTGCCGCATCAAGTAAAGAGATTTTCATTATCGTCGGACCCGAGGGAGATTTTTCTCACCCAGAGTACGCTCACTTAAAAGAAAACAATTTTAAAACTATCAATCTATCTCCGCATATTTTAAGAGTTGAAACCGCTGCCGCCTTTGCCGTCGGTCTGGTAAATTATTTTCTGCTACATACGCGCAATCCATAATCCTCGCATATGACTGCACTAAAAATAAAATTCGTTACTCTGGGTTGTAAAGTAAACCAATATGAGACACAAGCGCTCAAAGAGCAATGCACTGCGCGCGGTCTCATCGAAACTAAAGGCATCGCCGATATTTATATTATCAATACGTGCACAGTGACCGGTCGCGCTGACGCAAAGTCGCGTGAAGCAATCGCACGCGCCAAGCGTTGTAATCCAAAGGCAAAAATAGTTGTGTGCGGTTGCATGACGCAACTCGGTGGTGAGAAAAATAAAAAACTTGAAGTCGATTATATTGTCCCCCAGGAAAAAAAACATTTGCTCATCGACATCATCACGCCATCCGCCGATAGAACTGCAGCCGAAAGTAACCTCTCTGCGGACCAGAAAACTATCTGGTCGTTACACATACACGATTTTGAAAACAAACGCGCATTCGTCAAGGTACAAG
>JAQUOR010000090.1 GCA_028717025.1 Candidatus Omnitrophota bacterium
GTAGATCATAAATAGGTAAGTAGTTCTCCTCGAAAGTTGCTTCAGCGATCACGTCACTAAAGAACAGGTCTGATTTTTCTACTAATTCCTCTGGTTTCTCGGCCCAGTCCTTGCCTAACAGGGTTGCCTGCTCCAAAACTGTCTCGGTGGCTTTCTTTTCCTTATCCGGCGGGTAGCCATGTTTGCGCAATATCCTTTTTACCATAACCCGAAGCTTCGCCTGAATGCTCTCCTTTAAGGTCCAATCGATACTAACATTATTACGAACCGTCTGAACAAGCTCCCGGGCAATTGTCTTTAAGGTTTCATCGCCCAATACCTTGACGGCACTATCATTAACCTCCAGAGCATCATAAAATGCGATTTCATCCTCATTTAGTCCGAGATCGTCGCCGCGTTTATCAGCTTCGCGCATCTTCTTGGCAAGCTCGATTAACTCTTCAATGACCTTGGCTGCTTCTATGGCCTTGTTTTGGTACTTCTTGATGGCTTTTTCGAGCATTTCAGCGAATGATCGGCCCTGAATAAGGTTTTTGCGAGACCTTGTCCTGATTTCATCGTTGAGTAATTTCTTTAAGAGTTCGAAGGCAAGGTTCTTATGCGGCATTCCTTTGACTTCGGCCAAGAATTCATCCGATAGAATAGAAATGTCCGGCTTCTTGAGACCGGCTGCTTCGAATATATCAATCACCTTATCCGAAACAATGGCTTTTGAGATAATTTGTTTTATTGCCGAATCCAGATCTTCTTCGGTTTTGCCTGTGCCGGTCTCATACTTTGCCAGCCGGGCCCGCACAGCTTGGAAGAATCCTACATCACCCCTTATCCTTAAGGCCTCTTTATGCGGCACAGATAATGCGAAGGCCTGCGATAGTTGTGTCACATAGGCCATTAATCGCTCTTTACCGTTTTTCTGTTTTAATATGTGCTCCTGCGCCAGCGTTATAATGGACATCTTATCTTTGACGGAAGCGGTAAAGAATTTCTTATAATCGAACTTATCAAACATGCCGCAAACGACTTCGTATTTCTCTAGCATCAAAGCGACCGCATCTTCCTGCTTAAACGCCGGCTTGCCATTACCACCGCTTTCCGTATACTCTACAAGGGCACACTTTAAATCATCGGCTATGCCTAAATAATCGACCACAAGCCCGCCCGGTTTATCCTTAAATACTCGGTTTACACGCGCGATTGCCTGCATAAGGCCGTGGCCGCGCATCGGCTTGTCGATATACATCGTATGAAGCGATGGCGCATCGAAGCCGGTAAGCCACATATCCCGAACGATTGCCAATTTCAAAGGATCGCTTGGATCTTTCATCCGATCACCGATGTCCCGGCGTCTTTGTTTATTTCTGATGTGTTCTTGCCATTCGACAGGGTCACTGGCAGAGCCGGTCATAATTACTTTTAAGAACCCTTTACCATCGTCCTTGTTATACCACTGTGGCCTTAGCTTAATTATTTCATTATGAAGATCGATTGCTATCCGCCGACTCATACAGACAATCATGCCTTTGCCCTCGATAGCCGTAAGACGGCTTTCGAAATGATTCACCATGTCTTTGGCGATCTGCTTAATACGCTTTTCACTTCCGACAATGGCCTCAAGCCTGGCCCATCTGGTTTTTAGCTTTTCCTTTTTCTTGAGCTCTTCGCCCTCAGTGACTTCTTCAAACTCAGGATCAATCTTCGGTCGTTCCTCATCCTTTAATTCAAGCATGGCAAGCCGGCTTTCGTAGTATATTCGGACTGTAGCGCCATCATTAACCGCTTGCTCGATATCATAAATATCGATGTAATCGCCAAAAACCGCAATGGTATTACGATCATGTCTTTCGATTGGCGTACCGGTAAATCCGATAAATGAGGCATTCGGTAAAGCATCGCGCATGTGTTTGGCAAAGCCATCGATAAAATCATACTGGCTTCTATGGGCCTCATCGGCGATGACAATAATGTTACGGCGTTCGGACAGGAGAGGATATTGGTCGCCTTTTTCTTCCGGAAAGAACTTCTGAATCGTGGTAAAGACGACTCCGCCGGACGAAACCTTGAGATATTCTCTCAACTTCTCACGCGATTCTGCCTGCACCGGTGCTTGTCGCAATAACTCGTTGCATCTCGAAAACGTGCCGAAAAGCTGGTCATCAAGGTCATTTCTATCGGTTAGGACAACAACCGTAGGATTATCTAAGGTCAAAACAAGCTTACCTGTATAGAAAGCCATAATAAGACTTTTGCCCGAACCCTGCGTGTGCCATACCACGCCGCACCGCTTATCCCCTCTGGCCCGCGATGCCTTAATAGTAGCGTCAATGGCTTTATTAACGGCATGATATTGATGATAAGCCGCAACCTTCTTTGAGATTTTAACCGTATTGTCTTTAGTATCCTTGTCCTGCTCAAAAACAATGAAATGTCGGACAAGGTCGAGCAGGACCTTCTTATTAAACATTCCTTTCAATAAAACCTCTATCTGCGGCATTGCCTTTGATGCTTTCTCGATGCCATCGATCGTCTTCCACGGCAAGAATCGTTCCCAGTCAGAGGTTATAGTCCCGGCCTTCGCGTCAATACCATCGCTTGCGACTAAAATCTCGTTAAACTTAAAAAGAGAGGGTATCTGGAGTTTATAAGTTTGGAATTGTTTGAAAGCAGTCATAGTGGTTGCATTCTCATCGGCCGGATTTTTTAGCTCTATAACCACGATTGGTAGACCGTTTACAAAGAGGATAATATCAGGCCTGCGGTTAATATTATTTTCGATGATGGTGAACTGATTGACCGCCAGAAATTCATTCTCGTTAATTTTATCGAAATCGAAAAGCCATACCTTATCGCCGGCGATCCTGCCGTCTTTGCGATATTCTACATCAACGCCATCAACAAGCATCTTGTGAAAGCGATGATTATTTACTACAAGATCCGGCCCTTCGACCCGTAATATCTGTTTTATCGCTTCATCTTTCGCTTCGGTAGGGATATTTGGATTAAACCGATCTATTGCCTCACGAAGCCTGCTAAGTAAAACGACGTCGGCATAGCTTTGTCTTTCCGGCTTCGGCCCGTCCGGCGCAATATCAGGCCCGTAGATAACCTTATATTTAAGCTCTGAAAGGATATCTAAAGCAACTTGTTCTATTTCAGATTCGGTAATACTATGCCTCATTTTCACCTTTGCTTACACAAATCGGCAATTGCAGCTTGTAAAACTTGCCAACTAATCTTTGCTGTATGCTGATCGGGATTAAATTTTTCTACTATTTGCTGCCGAGGATGTATATAATTACGGAAATCGCGCAAAGCATGACTATGCTTCTTAACATCTAAAGACAACAACCCAACCTCGTGGGAAACATTAATAAAATCATTTAACGTCCATTCATACAATTGTTTGCACTTACCGTCTTTTGTTTTTGGTGCAGATTCAGCCAAATTAAACATTTGGATATTTCTTGAGGCGATATCCAACAATAAACCTTCGAGAGTGCTACCACAAAGAAAGACCACTGATAGAGGAGCATTATGCTGTAACGCTATTTTAATCTCCTTTATCCGCTGCTCGAGAACATATTGCAAATCTGTTTCTGTGTTTAGCCGTCCCCAGTCGATCTTTTGAAAATCCCGCTTCAAAAATTCGTCTTCGCTCTGTACTACTTTTTCTTGAACAGTTTGTCTTCCCAATAAACGGTCAATAATAGTAGCCGCTTTTCTTTTATCATCAGGGTCTACTTTTCCAATGGCCTCCGCATACTGCATCAATGCTTCAAAAACCTTTCCAACTATCATATCCGGTTCTATTTCCCAAAAAGCCCGCAGTCTTTTCATTTTGGAAGGGCCATTGAACTGATACTTTTGCGCATCTATTGAGATGCCATGTTCTCTAAAGAACTCTGAGAATGTTTTGTCCGAGAAATCAAGAACATATCCGCCGCGATCAAAAATCCTATCAAAAATAACTTTTTCGTGTGTTTTTAGCGTAGACATAATCACTTAACCCTAATTTGTCCCGACATCATCCGCGGCAAAAGCGAATCACGAATACTCCCCAACGCCCTAGTCTCTAATTCATTATTTCGAATCGTTGCTTCAATCGGCTTGACCACCATGTCGAATTGCCTCATAATTACATCGGTTGGAATGAAGAGAACAATTTTATGAAATTCTGTTTTGTTTAAACACCCAAACACTGTTCCTTCTGAGTTAAATCGATCCCACAAATCTTGTCTTGTTGATAAGAAGTAAAATAGAAACCCGTTCGAATATTGTTTCATTCTTAAAGCCGCGACTCCACGGCCAATTGCGCATTGCTCTAGTGTAATGTTGAGCGCTCCTACGGGAGCTCTAACGCTAATAAGAACATCCCCCTCCTCAGCTATTCGTGTCGGAGCCGTACAATAAACCCTCGGCGTTGGAAATCGGAATCCAAAATCACGATTTCCTTGATAAAAAACAACACCGTTATCCAATTCGTTATAAGTTTCTCCCGGAGGAGATTGGCCCATAACTATGTCGCAAACATCTATTAGCGTTCCTTCGCTCCATCCAACAGGCAATTCATTAACAAACTTCGTTTTTTCATGTCCTGGGAACTTAAAATCCACAAACCATCGCTTAAAAATCGCCAGCGCGGTGGATTCTAAGGTTTTATTCATTTGGTTATTAAGCTCAATCTTACTGTCGAGATATAAAAGGATTTTGGCAATCGCGGTTTGTTCCTTAATAGGCGGCACATCAACATCAATGCACTCAAAAGTCTGCCTCGTGATGGTATCAAAAACTGCTCCATGGGTATTCTGTTTTAACTTCTGAATGTTAAACTTCAATAAGTAATACAGAAAATTATTTAAAACGATATCTGGTTTGCCATCCAACCCATAACAAGATTGATTAAATGCCATATCGGATCCAATTTGAGCAATCTCGCCAACTGTTCCTCGGGCAGAGATTATTAACTGACCTTTTTTTAATATTTTTGTACTGCTTTCTTTAAGACCTTTTGATGTAATATTTTTCTCAGTCTTATACACCCAGCGTCCTCTGCCAGCAAAATCAACAACAGACAGCCAGGGGATATCTCCATCCCAATATTCAGGAACCGTGGTTTTAGGAGTACCACCGCCTATTATTTCCATAATCTGACTCAATTTACACTTCTTCCAAAGCGATTTAGTCATTTAATAATATTTCCATCAGCTCTCTAAGGGTCCTATATCCATACTTGACTGCAAATTGGTCTCGCGGATTTTCAGGGTTTTTTGCCCCATGGAAAAAATTATTCCTTATGCTATGCCAAAACTCAACCATGTTTTCCCAATCATCAAGCGAATAAATAACGCCTTTAAGTTTATCTCGTTCAATTTGGGTCATCTGGTTTAAATGTTCTCTCGAGCAATTCCACCATTCAATTTCCTCAACATTATTTAGATCATTCGAAGCGTTCCCAAGCCTCGTTCTATCAAGTTCTCGTTTGATATGTTCCCAATCTTGTTTTAACGATCTTAGAGATTGAATTTTCAGCAAGTATCTTGACCTTATGTTCTCATCTTGCTTTAGTTTCTGCATTGCTTGTCGATCCTTCAAGTCCGAGGTATACAGCTGAGTTTTTAAATGGGCAATAAAGGATAGGTATTCAAAAACAAATTTCGAGAAATAGTCCTCTTCGGCTGCTTTCGCATGCCAATTTTTAATAAGCAACTTATAGCTCATATCCTAATCCTTTAAGATTCTTCTTGATCTCGGATTCTAGTTTATCCGATTCTTTAAACTGTTTTGATAGCTCATTGGTGAGGCGTTTCATCTTATCATCAAATGCCTCGTCATCTTCTTCGACCTCAGCAGCACCCACATAGCGGCCCGGAGTAAGAATGTGACCATGCTTTTGAATTTCCGCCAGTTTTGCTGATTTGCAAAATCCGGCAATGTCTTTATATTTACCACCCTTGCCACGCCAAGCATGGTATACATCAACGATTCTGGCAATATCGTCATCCGTAAGTTCACGGTGCCTGCGGTCAATCATAGCGCCCATATTCCGGGCATCGATAAAGAGTGTTTCGCCTCGCCTATCTCTGAATTTGTGATTTTTCTTATCGCGCGCAATAAACCAAAGACATGCCGGAATCATAGTGTTATAAAAAAGCTGAGAGGGCAGGGCCACCATACAATCAACGATATCTGCCTCGACGATATTTTTTCTAATATCGCCTTCGCCAGAGGTGTTAGACGACATAGAGCCATTGGCTAAGACAAAACCGGCAAGCCCTGCAGGTGAAAGATGATGAATGAAGTGTTGCACCCATGCAAAGTTTGCATTGCCCGTAGGCGGTGTCCCATATTTCCAGCGGATATCTTCTCGTAAAAGTTCGCCTTTCCAGTCGCTGTCATTAAAGGGCGGATTAGCAATTACAAAATCGGCCTTAAGGTCCTTGTGGGCGTCGTTTAAGAAACTACCTTCGTTATTCCACGCGATATTGGCATCGATACCGCGAATAGCAAGATTCATTTTGCAGAGGCGCCATGTCGTTTGATTCGATTCCTGTCCATATACGGCAATATCACCGATTCGGCCACCATGAATCTGCACAAATTTTTCGCCTTGCACGAACATACCGCCCGATCCGCAGCACGGATCGAATACTCGGCCCTTATATGGTTCAAGCATTTCTACGAGTAAACGCACAATGCTACGTGGAGTATAGAATTGTCCGCCCTTCTTGCCCTCTGCATCCGCAAACTGGCCCAAGAAATACTCATATACACGGCCTAGAATGTCCTTGCTTCGATTTTCTTTGTCGCCAAGGCCGATTGTCCCAATAAGGTCAATGAGTTCCCCAAGACGCTGTTTATCAAGAGCTGACCGGGCGTAGTTCTTAGGCAAGACACCTTT
>JAQUOR010000091.1 GCA_028717025.1 Candidatus Omnitrophota bacterium
TGGATACGACTCCTACATGGCCCATTGTTTTCTTCTTTACACGCAGATGATCGCAGATAAAAGCTGCAGATGATCGCAGATTTTTATCTGTGTTAATCTGTGATTTTTATCTGTGTTAATCTGTGTTTGCAATGAAAAAGTACGAATTTATTGACCATACGGCAGACGCGGCAGTGCGTGTATACGGAAAGACCCTGGAAGAGCTATTCAATAACGCCGCTGAAGCCCTTTTAAGCCTTTTAGCTGATATAAGGCCCTTTAAAGAAAAAGAGCATACGGTTACCCTCAAAGGAACGACCGTTGAGGATTTACTGGTCAACTGGCTCAATGAACTTACCTCCCTATTCTTTGCCGATAAATTTTTTCCTGCCGCCTATAATGTCGTCATCGATCAAAGCGGTACTGAAAAGAAACTATCCGCAATACTTTTAGGTAAGAATTTCATGCAAACGCGCGAAAACGTAAAAATGGAAATAAAAGCCGCGACCTACCACAACTTAAAGATAGAGAAGGACAGTCAGGGGTACCACGCGGAAATAATTTTCGATGTGTAATGAGGCAGCTTTTTTCAAACGACCGCAGGGAGTGTCGAAAAATGCGTCGCCGAATTACACCCCTCACCACTTGCTGTATTTGGTGAGGGTTTCTTATGAGCGCACGCGAGATAAAGCGTACATGTTTTAATGTATATTAAGCTTATTTTCAGAAAGTGGTGGGGGCAAAATTCGCCCAGGCGACTTATGTTCACTATCGTTCCATAAGTCGTGGGCTCATTGAAGGAGGGTGTATGAAAAGAATAGTTTTTGGTTTTTCCTTAAGTTTTCTTTTTATTCTCTCGCTTTTCGCTCAGGAACAGGGAAACGTCGAGCTAACCGTCTACAATCAGAATTTTGCCCTCGTTAAAGACCAGAGAAATTTCAGTTTGAAGAAAGGCCTCAACTCAATTTCGTTTACCGATGTCGCTGCTTTAATCGAACCGACCTCGGTGCATTTTATCTCTCTTACTGATCCTGCCGCGTGCAGTATCCTGGAGCAAAATTATGAATATGATTTGGTCGATTCCAATAAACTTCTTTCCAAATACATAGATAAAGATATAAAAATTGTCACTAAAGATGAACGGGCATACGAAGGTAATCTCTTAAGCTATGATGGCGGTAATCTGGTTGTCTTAAGCACTGAAGGCTTAAGCATGATTGCTCGTCCGGATAATGTAAAGCAGATAAGCTTTGAAAAATTACCCGAAGGGCTTATCACTAAACCTACCCTCATCTGGGAGTTGGATAATCAGAAGGAAGGCAAACATTTGACTGAGCTTTCCTATTTAACCGGCGGCGTTAACTGGCATTGCGAATACGTAGCGGTGCTTGATAAGGATGACAAAGGTATTGATTTAGGAGGTTGGGTGAGCGTCGACAATAGAAGCGGCGCCGCGTACAAAGACGCGAAACTTAAACTCATTGCCGGCGAGGTCCGGCGTGCCCCCCCGGAGCAACTTGACTATGATGGAACCGTGGCTGAGGCGCTTGTATCGTATAAAGCAAAACGCCAGTTCGAGGAAAAAGCGTTCTTTGAATATCACATCTACAGTTTGCAAAGAAAAACAACGCTTAAAAATAATCAGACAAAACAGATTTCTCTTCTGAATGCTTCCAATGTCCCCGTTAAAAAAGAATTTATCTTTGATCCCTCGAAAGGCAAAATGCACTATATGTATTATTCTGACAGCGAGAAAATCAAAGAAAACGTAAGAGTGGAGTTTGAGTGCGTTAACAGTAAGAATAATAATTTAGGCATGCCTTTGCCGAAAGGGAAAGTGAAAGTGTACAAACGGGATACCGACGGTTCCCTGCAATTTGTCGGTGAAGACGCCATAGACCACACTCCCAAAGATGAGAAAGTAAGGCTTTATCTTGGCGATGCCTTTGACGTAGTGGGGGAGCGTACCAGGACAGACTATAAAGAAGAATATCATACCCGGTGGGAAACTTTTGAGATAGTTTTGCGCAACCACAAGGAAGAGGACGTACAAGTGACGGTTTCAGAGAAGCTCTGGAGATATTCGAACTGGGAAATCCTTAAGCCTTCTATGCAGTTTGAAAAGAAAGACGCTTCTACTATTGAATTCAAAGTAAAGATTCCCAAGAATTCAGAGCAGAAAGTTACGTATACGGTGAAATACTGGTGGTAATACTGCATTATGTGGGATGGCTCTTTAGAGAAAATCAATGACTATTCATTCCGTATCCCCAAAAGCTATAAACCAGGGATGCTTGTAGACGGTATTATTTACGCAAACGAGAAGTTGCTCTCTGATATAAAAAAAGATAACGCTCCGGAACAAGTGGCAAACGTGGCGTTCTTGCCGGGTATCGTCAACTATTCGTTGGCAATGCCGGATATCCATTGGGGATATGGTTTCTCTATCGGCGGAGTTGCCGCGACTGACCCGCAAAACGGAGGAGTTATCTCTCCGGGCGGAGTAGGTTATGACATTAACTGCGGGGTCAGGTTGTTAAAAACCAATTTGACCTTTGATGATGTAAAAGATAAAATTAATCATCTCGTCGATACGTTCTATCGGGAAGTACCTTCAGGCGTAGGTTCAAAGGGCGAGATCAAAGTCTCGCAAACCCAGCAGAAGAAACTTCTTACCGAGGGTGCTGCATGGGTTGTTGCTCAGGGCATGGGGGTGCAGGAGGATTTAGAGTGTTGCGAAGAGGGCGGCGCGATCGATGGCGCGGAGCCCGACAACGTTTCGCTGCGTGCCCATGAACGGGGGAAAGCCCAGACAGGGACGCTTGGCAGCGGCAATCATTTTTTAGAAGCTCAGGTCATTGAAGAGATCTTTGATAAAAGAGCGGCTGATAAACTTGGTTTGTTCATCGGCCAGGTTACTGTTATGATCCATTCAGGCTCGCGGGGTTTAGGCTTTCAGGTCTGCGACGATTATCTGCAGATAATGGTCAAGTGTCTTTCTAAATACGGTATTAATGTTCCGGACCGTCAGCTTGCCTGCGCTCCCGTAGAGAGCCCTGAAGCAAAAAGCTATATCGGCGCGATGCGTGCCGCTGCTAACTATGCCTGGGCTAACCGGCAGGCATTGATGCATTTGACGCGGGTAAGTTTCGAGCGAGTCTTTTCTAAAAGCTGGCAGTCTTTGGGAATGGATTTAATTTACGATATTGCGCATAATATCGCAAAATTTGAAGAATATACGGTTGACGGTCAAAAGAAGACATTGTGCATCCACAGGAAAGGCGCAACGCGTGCTTTTGGCCCCGGTAATCCGGGGTTACCGGTCCGGTATCGTGACATAGGACAACCGGTGATCATTCCCGGGGACATGGGCAGGGCTTCGTATTTATTATTAGGGACGAAAAAAGCCGAAGAAGAAACGTTCGGCTCGACCTGTCATGGCGCAGGCAGAGTAAAATCGCGGCACGAGGCAATACGGACGGTTAATCTGGATAGCCTGATTAAGGAGCTTCGCGCAAAAGGCATTGAAGTAAGAGCAGAAGGCAAACAAACAATAGTCGAAGAAGCTCCTTCTGCATATAAGAATGTTGATGATGTAGTTGACGTGGTTGCGCAGGCCGGGATATCGAGTAAGGTCTGTAGGATGAAACCGTTGTGCGTGTTGAAAGGTTAATGAGACTTGGAATTTTTTTTATTAAAATTCCTTAGTCGAATTAATTCCACCGAAGTTGCCAAAATTATTGTAAAGGATTTTGGCATATTGAGCGAAGGTGGAAGGAGATATCTCTATGTTAGACATTAAATTTATTCGAGAAAATACTCAGGCGGTGCGAGAAGCGCTTAAAGCAAGAAATTCCAATTTTGACTTCGATGCGTTTCTAAAGCTTGATGAAAAACGCCGGCTGCTCATCCAGGAGACTGAGGGCTTACGTGCGCAACAGAATAAATTAAGCGATCAGGTCAAACTTTTGTTAAAAGAAAAACAGGACCCTAAACCTACCATTGAAAAAAGCAAGGAAATCTCCCGCACGCTCGCGGGTCTTGAGGAAGAGTTAAAGACCCTTAAAACAGAATTCGAGTTACAACTTTTAAATATTCCCAACGTTCCTCATGCTTCCGTTCCCATCGGCGATATTTCCTGCAATAAAGTTATCAAAACGCACGGCGCTTTACGTACCTTTGATTCTAAACCGCTTACGCATATCGAGCTTGCCGAGCACCTTGACATTATCGATTTTAAACGGGCCTCGAAAATAAGCGGTTCTAATTTTATCCTTTATAAAGGCGAAGGCGCACGTCTGGAGCGGGCGCTTATTAATTTCATGCTCGACGTGCATACCAAAGAACACGGGTATCGTGAAATTTTTCCCCCGTTTTTAGTCAACAGGGAGTCCATGACGACAACCGGCCAGCTTCCTAAGTTCGAAGAGGACATGTACAGGCTCAAAGAAGATGATTATTTCCTGATTCCTACGGCAGAAGTCCCTGTTACCAACATCCATCGCGATGAGATACTGGAAGAAGAGACGTTGCCCGTGTATTACGCTGCCTATAGCGCTTGTTTCCGGCGCGAAGCAGGTTCTTACGGAAAAGATACGCGGGGCCTGATGCGCGTGCATCAATTTAACAAGGTGGAACTGGTTAAGTTCGTAAAGCCGCAGGATTCTTATGATGAGCTTGAAAAGCTTCTTGCGGATGCCTGCAAAATCCTCGAGTTATTAGAAATTCCTTATCGGATCGTATTACTGTCGACGCAGGATATCAGTTTTTCTGCGGCAAAATGCTATGATATAGAGATTTATGCTCCCGGCATCGATAAGTGGCTTGAAGTATCAAGCTGCTCTAATTTCGAAGATTTCCAGGCACGCAGGGGTAACATTAAATATCGGCGTATAGCGGAGGACGGAAAGCGGTCGATCGAATACGTGCATACATTAAATGGCTCGGGTGTTGCCCTGGCACGATTGGTGGTCGCTGTTCTGGAAAACTACCAACAGAAGGATGGCTCGATTGTCATTCCGCAAGTTTTAAGGAGGTATTTCGATGGAGGAGAAAGGATTAAAGAATAATTATCTCTTCACGCTGGTAAAATTTATTCTCTTTCTTTTGATTTTTTGTTTTCTTGCTTCATTCAGCAAACAGTTTTTAGAGGAGATGAGAGCTGACAGAGCGTTGAAAGTCGATATAGTGCTTTATTCGGTGCTCGCGTGCTTCGTGTTCAATACTCTCGTAGTAGACTTAAACAACTTCTACAAGAATGTGCAGAAGTTTTTCTTTCATTCGTCATTTATATCGATGGTCGTGCCTTCATTTCTTATTCTTTTAGGCATAGGCTACTTTCTGATTCCCAGGGTTTTTGATCTCGATTTTGACCGTGATTTTTTTCTTTTTCTGGGTGGTTTTGTCATAACTTCGCATATAGTTTTTGTTGCGAGGGAAAATAAAGGCACTAACTTCATGGACTTCATAAATTATTTGTTTATTTTCAGTATCCTGTACATCGTTAATCTTATTCTGTTTGGACTGTACTTAAACGTAGCCTTTAAGATTGATCTGGGTAAAGTTATCGTGAACGGGTTTATAGACGGCGCGGTCTTGATCAAAAATCTTTTTTCTCAAATTTTCCAGCGCTGAATCGACAGGAATAAATTTTGCGTGCATAGGTATGCTTAAAATTTGTAGAAATCGCTTCTTGGACGCGTTATGTAAATTTGTGTTATTTTCAGCATTTTTGCATGTAATTGCTATTGTTGTTTTTTTTATTCTGAAGCGTGACGTCATTGCCTTTAACTATTTTCATATCATTAGCGCGCATTTAGTTTTTCCAGACCTTATCAGGGGCTGGTTTGCCCAGGTGATATCATTTGTTATCATGATTGTTCTTTATATAATCATATTTTCGTTTTATACTGATAAGCAAAAGCCTTAAGCGGTAAACTGTGGGCATAGCAATAAGCTTCTTTGAAAATTCTTCGGGGTTGACAACGGAGTGAGATTGACATCTACGAGGTTGCTTACAAACGTAGTGTCAGAAGGGGCAGAGCCCCTATGAAGAGCCAGAATCCTGAGTGGCTAGCGATAGAGGGATGTATTCCTGAATGCTTGATTTTTGAAAATAACTGAATGCAATTGGTCGGAAGCGCGTAAGCGCTCTGGCTCTATGGAGGGGTTGCCGAGTGGTTTAAGGCGACGGTTTGCTAATGAGACTTCGCCGAAGACGAGCGCGTAAGCGCGATGGCAGAGGCGGTAGTCGAATTAATCCCGCCGAGCGGAGCGAGGTCGGGACTAAACCTGAAACACGATTGTTTTTGTGTCAAGTAGATATTCGCATGGAGGGGTTGCCGAGTGGTTTAAGGCGACGGTTTGCTAAACCGTTGTACGATTGAAAAGTTGTACCTGGGGTTCAAATCCCCACCCCTCCGCCAATTTTTAGCTTCGCAAAAAATTGGCGGAGCAATCGAGAATCGAAATTCGAGATTTGAGTATAGAAAGTTTTCGATTGCGGTCTATTTTCGATTTTCTATTTTCAAGAGCATGGCATTCATATTCGAGAAATTAGATGTTTATAGGAAAGCCGTTGATTTCGCAGGCGATATCTGTGAGTTAACAAAGAGTTTCCAAAGAGGCAGTTATTATTTAGCTGATCAGTTAAATCGAGCGTCATTGTCGATATCCACAAATATAGCAGAAGGCAACGGCCGATATCATAAGGGAGATAGAATAAATTTTTTTCGAATCGCCCGTGGCTCAGCATTTGAGTGCGTACCGATTTTAGAGATATGCAAGAGGAAAAAGTTGATTGCTGACGATCGGAATGAAGAATTAAAGAAAGAAATCGAAGGTATTTGCAAGATGCTATCAGGTCTTATGAATTGTTAAATAATCTGAATAGCCTCGCCATTCTTTTAGTT
>JAQUOR010000092.1 GCA_028717025.1 Candidatus Omnitrophota bacterium
GAATTTTATTTTTGGGTTTGACCGCATCACTCCTTTTCATTATCCGTCGCAGGAAAGGAAGCAAGGGTACGTTACGGCGACCGACCGGACAAAACAAGTCCGCAAGATCCCGCTTATGAGCGTTTCAGTTGCGGTGGCGAACGTCAAAAAAGATTCGGGCATAAACAATATTATCCAGGTAAGCGAAAAAATCGCCGAAATTAAGAAGTACCTTAAAACCATGCCGGGCAGCAAATACATGGCCGACAGGCGAAGCGGCGCCATAGACCATGCGAATGCCGGGCCCCTGGTGCATAAACGGGACGAAATAATACACCCCTATAAACCTTTGGGTCAGATTCTGCTTGAGAAAAATGTTTTATCCGGGGAGCAGTTAGAGGAGGCCTTGCGTATTCATTGGAAACGGGGCGTTATTTTGGGAGAAGTTTTAAGGGAATTGAAATTTACTAAAGAAGAGTTTGTTGCGGAAGCATTGCAAATCCAGGAAAACCTTTCTCAGAAAGTTTAGTGATGAAAAATCTGTCTTTGAAACCTCTGTGATCTTTCCTGGCCTTTACCTATCCGCAAGCCGCTATCAAAATATCAAGGGATGGAATTTTTCGATCAGCGTTTTTCATTTGCGAAAGTTCGCGTTTATATTGACAGCGCAAAATTTTTTGGTACAATTTTTATTCCTCAGTGAGAAAGTGACTACACATTCAATATTTTATCCGCACGCGTTTTAGAGAAATACGGGGAGGGCGACATGAAAGGTAAAAGCACGTATTCTTATTTGAAAGATCCTCGGGCACTGGCGGAAATCAGAAAGCATAAATGGTTTTTAAGCCAGGAGGCAAAATATGAAATTGGTTTTGCCACTGCCGCCGTCGATTGGGTTAAAAAATACGGGGAAGAATGGAAAAAAGTTCACGTCAAAGGCTTGAAGGATTTAGAAATTTTTCTTGAACGCAGGAAGTATCGCCGCTTCGACATCGATACGCGTCTTATGTTGCGTCAAAACGAATCGCAATTTTTGGCACAAGTAATTAATGTAAATTATTTTGGCTTTCTTTGCCGGAGCAGGCATTTCTTATACCCGGGCAACAGCGTCAACATCGAGATGCAGATAAATCAAAAAGCGCGGTGCCGGATAGATTGCAACGGCGTCGTTGAACGGTTTTCTTCCGCCAGCGGCGGTGAGTGTGAATTGTTTGTGCGCTTTGACGACAAGGGGCAGCAGCAGATAGAAAATTGTCTGGCGCCGGGTTCTTAAGCGCGTACGATTAAGGAAATCCCGCATCAAAAAGACCGGCGGATGTTAAGCAATAATTCATTTACTTTAGCCGCCATTCTTGCTACAATATCTTAGTGTCTTTTATTCTCCTTCGCAGAATACCCCTGCCTTTAGGCAGGGGATGAATGCGTTGGAGAATAACTGCTGCGAAGCCAGGAGCGGAGCGAAGGCAAAGCAGAGTTGCTTGGAGGAATTTCGCCCAGGGAACCCCGGCCTTTAGGCCGGGCGAGGCCCCATTTTCAAAAGTTATTTGCGTAAATTCGCTGCTAATAAGCGGTAATTCGCGTTTAAAAGGAGGCAACACATGGAACGCCTAATGATTTTTATTGATGCAGAATATGTCGTCCAGAAGCTGAAAGATCTCGGAGGAGCAAAGACTCCTGTCAGACGCAAAGACATAAAATGGATAAATATTATAAAATGGATAACCGGACGGCGTGAGCTTATCCGTTGTTATTATTACTCGGCGGAATTCAGCAAAGAGGAAAATCCCCGCACCTACCAGGAGCAGCAGGAGTATCTGCGTAATCTGAAACTGACGATCCCGTTTTTTGATATCAAACTTGGACGCCTGGTGCACGTTAATAATATTTGGATTCAGAAAGGACTTGATGTGAAAATCGCACTGGACATGTTCTCCAAGGCCGTGTCCGACCAGTATGATACTGCGGCGCTTATCTCCGGAGATTCTGATTTTGCAGAAATGATAGGAGAGATAAAAGAGCGTTACGGCAAGCATATCGAACTTTATACATTCGATCAGGCGATACACGATAGCCTGCGGCTTGCTCCGGACAGGCATACCGCTATCGACTCTACCACCGCACGTACGCACCGCTTCTGGTTCTAATTTTCCAGCCATCAGCTTACCGCTGTCAGCTTTCAGCCTTAAGCCAGAAAATAATACTAAGAATATATTCTTGGAAGAAGAAAGAGGAGCTTGTGCTCTGAGCAACTACGCAAGCCGTGGTGCTTTCTGTCTTTGATATTATTTGTGTTTTTAATAGTTGCAAATAGAGCTGATAGCCCCGCCACCCTATAAAAACATTTAGGCGGGTTAACCTGTTGGATGAGAAGACTGATAGCTGGAAGCTTTTCGAAGCGAAAAAGGACAACAAAAAAGGGTAGGAGGGGAACGGCATTCTCTTCCTACCCTTTTTTATTGATTAATTATCTTCTAAATCTGCCGCCGGAATAACCACCTTGACCGCCGCCATTACCAAAACCGCCTTCTCTGCGGCCGCCGCCACCGGTGCGAGGCTGCATCTTGCGCGCCCTGCTTACTCGTAAGGTTCTTCCGTTTAGATCTTTGCCATCAAGAGCATCTATAGCTGCCTGGGCTTGTTCTTCGGTTTCAAACTCTGCAAATCCGAAGCCTTTTGACTTCCCAGTGAATTTGTCAGAAATTATTTTTACTTCTTTTACCGTAAGTCCTTTTTCTTCAATGTATTTGCGTAATTCTTCTTCAGTGACTCCGAACTCCAGATTTCCTACGTATAACTTTTTTTCCTCGTCCATGTTTTCGTTCTCCTTTAACTCGTTTAACTTTATCTTAACCCTCACGTGACACAAAAAACCCTATGTAACTGCGACTAAAGCTTCTTCCTTCGTTCCCTCCTTTTTTGAGATGGTTTCGTGTAATATTGCCGTTCCCGACATTCCTTGATAATACCTTCGCGTTTGCACATGATGCTGAATTTCCGTAGTGCTTTTTCGAAGTCTTCGTTTCTTTCGATCCTTACTTCTGCCATAAAACTCTCCGGGCGATTACATCCATTTCAATGTATATATATCATATTTTCTTGAACTTTCAAGAAAAATCTCAAAATTGTTATTACTGATGGTTTTCGGGCAAAAGCTGCCGTCTGCGTTGGGGAAATGAGTAGACACCTGTATATCCGGGCCTGTTTTATAACAAACCGCTTATCAAACGTCTACTTTCTGATATAATTAAGGCTACTTTTAGGTGCATCCTACGGTTTCCCTGACTCTCAAAGTATTGTCTAATAGCTGCGGCTGTCCGCTTGGAGCGGAGGTAACACGTCAAAAGAACCAGGAACATTAAGAAGTGTGTTGCTTGACTTGATGCGTGCGACGTGATACATACGTAAATTATGGACCATACTCCTCATTTTGACGTATTAACTGTTGAAAAAGGGGATTTACTTGAGCAGGCTTTTGTTCTACGGCGTAAGGTCTTTTTTAACAAAACCGGAAAAGATACTGATATTTTTGACGATTTATGCCGGCACATTGTCGTCGTAGAACATGATTCTCAGCAGGTTATCGGCACCTACCGTTTGCTTTTGGGCTCAGTCGCGAAAGCTGCCCGGGGTTTCTATTCCGAGACGGAATTCGATTTGACCAACATAAAGAAGAATTGCCCGGGAGAGTTACTTGAAATGGGCAGGGCCTGCGTTGATCCCGCCTACCGCAAATACCCCATCTTGAATTACATGTGGAAGGCTATTACCGCGTATATGCGTGAGCATGAGGTTGCGTATGTGCTGGGCTGCGCGAGCGTCGAAGATCCCTCCCCTCAAAGCATCGGAAAAGTTTACGCGTTTCTTAAAACTCATGTCTTTGCGCCGTCGCAGTTGCTTGTATGTCCGCTCAAAGGCAAAGAGTATCCTTACGACAAAACCATTACGCACTGCGAGAGAAGAGAGGCCGCGCGTCTGCTGCCTTCTTTGATAAAAAATTATTTAAAGATTGGCGCGTATGCGTGCGGTGAACCTGTCTGGGATAAAACCTTCAATACCGCCGATTTTTTTATGTTGCTCGACATGAAGCGTACAAACTTTTCGTACCTCGAAAAATTTCTATGACCCGGGCGCTGAAAGTCTTTCTTTTGCTGGCGAGCATTTTCCTCTTTATCGTCGTGCTTATTCTGGTGCGCTGCCTCTTTATTTTTTCACCCCGCCTTGCGCGTATGCGGATATCTTCTGTCGTTCACGGTTTCGGAAAGATATTTATTTCCATCATGGGGGTGAAAGTTCTAATTACCGGAGAAAAAAAGCTCTTGAAGGAACATGGGGTTTTTTTTGTTTCCAACCACCTCAGCTATGTTGACGGCGTTATCGCAACGAGCCTTGCCCCGTTGGCATTTATCGCGCGGGCAGATTTAAAGAGCTGGCCAGTTTTCGGTTTGTTTTCGGTATTGTCTAATACGATATTCGTCGAACGTTTCAGCCGCGTAAACGTCCAGAAAGACGCGGATAAAATTTATCGATACTTAAAAGAGGGGACGAACGTCATCCTGTATCCTGAGGGGACTTCCGCCGACGGCAAAGATCTGCTTCCTTTCAAATCGTCTTTTTTCATGGCGCCGCTGCTGGCGCAGTCAATGATTGTCCCTTTGGTGATAAAGTATAAAGAGGTGGACTCGCAGGATATTGATGCAATAAATAAAGATTTGGTGTATTGGTACGGCGAGATGGACTTTGTTCCCCATCTGTTTAGACTCCTTTCTTTACATGAGATTACCGTTGAAGTCAAGGTATGCGCATCTGTTATATCGAAAGCTGTCACGGGAGAGAACACCTCTATCAAAAGGAAGATTTTGTCCGATACCTGCCGGCAGGTGATTGAAGCGGAATTATAACTTACTTTTTACTGCACGCTGCAGGACGCAGGATAAAATGCACCTATATTTTTGAAGTTTGTATCTTGGATTTTGTGGCCTGTAGCCTGTAAAAAAGAAGCCCTCCCCCGAATACCGGGAGAGGGTCCGTGGCTTTAGTCCCCTTATGGAGACCCTTCAATTAACAGTAACACGGTTGTTCTATATATTTCAAGGGTTTTAGAGGGTACGTTTGTAAGCGATTACTTTCCTTTATGATATGGGGCTTTTTCGTCCCCAAAAAATCATTTTTTGCTACTTTTTTTAAAAATTCGTTTTCTAAGGCGCATTTGCGTGCTTTCAAGAAACCTTGCTAAACAGGTAATCAAGATACAGGGCTACGCATAAAAACCTTCACTTTTTACACTTTTAAGATAAAATAAACACCAAATGGCTGGGATTGAAGCAGTTATAACAGGGATGGGGGTAGTGGCCCCTAATGCGATCGGAAAAGAGAATTTTTGGCAGGCGCTTACCGAAGGTAAGGATTGCGCTGACGAGATTACTTCTTTTGACGCGAGCAAGTTTTCCGTAAAGCGTGCCGTGGAAATAAAAAACTTTTCTGCGGAAACTTTCCTGGGTCCAAAGGGGTTGCGTAATATAGACAGGACTACGCAATTTCTGCTCGTTGCCGCCAAACAGGCCATTGAAGAATCGGGCATCACGATCAGTGATGCCACTACCGATACTATCGGCGTATGCACAGGTACGACCTTTTCGCATTTATGGTCTATCATCGAGTTTGACAGGGAAGTGCTTCGCGACGGCCTTGATTTTTCCAACCCCGCGCTTTTTCCCTCCACCGTTCTTAATGCCGCCTCATCTCAAATTTCCATTCGGTATAATATCCAGGGGTTTAACGCCACGATAAGCACAGGATATACTTCAAGCCTGGATGCTTTAAAATATTTGATTGACGCTTTAGAGAGCGGTCGGGCTGAAACAGTTTTTTCCGCAGGTGTTGATGCACTTACCTCCTCGCTATTTTTTGGTTTTCATCAATTAGGATACATGGCAGGCCTTAAGGGCATACCGGTAAGTTGCCCTTTTGATAAAAGAAGGAACGGGCCGCTTTTAGGCGAAGCTGCGGTCGTATTTTGCATCGAAGATTTAAAAAAGGCAAAGAAAAGAGGCGCAAACATTTTAGCGAGAGTGCGTAGTGTCGCGAGTTACTTTGATGCGTTCCGGATGGGCAAGATCCATCCTCAGGGAGAGGGGATAGAAAAAGCAATTAGAGATGCATTGGATAGCGCACGGATACGCCCGCGACAAATAGATTATATTTCCAGTTGCGCTAACTCTTCGCAAGAGCTTGATCGCATTGAGGTAAAAGTCTTAAAAGAGATATTCGGCGGGCGTTTAAAAAATATTCCCGTCAGTTCTATAAAATCAATGCTTGGAGAAACTTTTTCTGCTGCAGGAGCTTTGCAGATTGCTTCATGCATAGGAGCGATGAAGACAGGTTTTATCCCGCCTACCATCAATTTCCAAGAGAAGGACCCTGCCTGCGACATTGATTGTGTTCCTAACGTCAGCCGGAAAAAGAACGTAAAAAACGCGCTGGTCATTTCTTCCGGCCCCGGCGGTTATAACAGCGCGGCTGTTATAGAGAACTACTCCGTTTAACAAAGCCCATTGATTTGACAAAACCCATCGATTCAACAAAGCCCATCTGATTCAACAAAACCCATCCAACATCAATATTAATTCAATATCAATATCTTTTAATACTCCCCACATAAATACACGGTCGTGAGATTATGTGGGGAGTATTTTCCTGTAGCTGACAACTGAAAGCTGGTTGCTGATAGTCGGCCAGGAGGCGGTGGCTTGGTTCTTCTTTCTAGTTAAAGCCATAGTCACAGCAAAAATTTCCCTTGACGGTTTCATCTTCTAAGACTAAATTAGTCCTATGAAGAAAACGGGGTGGAGCAATAGTTTTCTCATAAAATTAAAATTTCTTCCACTTTATCTATTAGGTTTATCGCTTCTTT
>JAQUOR010000093.1 GCA_028717025.1 Candidatus Omnitrophota bacterium
CTGCGCAAGAAAGAACGGCACCACCAGACACCCCATCACGCTTGAAGCGATGACCACAAAAGGAGCAACCTTAAATATCCAGGAAGCTTGAAGCGATACCACTTCGTCCTTGGCAAATAATTTTGCCAGATTGCAGTACGGCTGCAGCACTCCCGGCCCCTGACGCATACGCAGGTTATTTTTTATCTTTGCAATAACGCCGCTTACTAAAGGCGCTATGGCGATGAGAAATACCAATTGTATGATCGCAATAATAATCATAATGTTAGCGGTAAGCTTCCCTAAAAAACTTTCATAAACACAATCAACGTAACTATAGTCGCAAAAATGTAGGCGATATAGAGATGGATGCTGCCGGGCTGAATTTTACGCATAAATCGCGCTATTGTCAGTATCAACGTTACAATGGGGATATAGACGTATTTTTTGAATACAGGTGTTGTATGGGTCTCGTATTTAAAGTGCCGTACGTGATAAAAAGACTCCCTGATCTTTTCTGTCTTTCTATAGGGAAGAAGAAAAAAACTAAAGGCGATCCTGAAGGGCTTGGAAAATGCCGTAGCGGTATATTCGTTGCGGCTTGTTAACGCGTAATAGCCGCAATCCCAGGTACCGCATTTTTTTACGGTGCGACCGCAAGACAATGCAAACACCAGAAGCGCGGCTATTGCCATTATGGCCAGCAAAACGATAGTTACCAGGGGCATGGAAAGCGAAAGAACGTTACCGCTGGGGCCGAGCATAAAATCATGCAAACTGGAATCCATAACGGGGATTTCGGAAGATATCACGCTTTGAGCAACGGCTGCTATGATTTTAAATATTGGTGCCGCAGCCAGGCCAAAAACCACCGTAAGCACGCTCAAGAAGATCATCCCTGCTTTCATTGAAAAAGCCGTTTCTCTGACTTCCTGGGCCTTTATGCTGCGCGGCATTGCCAGGAACGTTATGCCGAACGCCTTTACAAAACAGGCTGCAGCCAGGCCCCCCGTTAATGCCAGAGCCGCTGCGCAGAGCGCAAAGAAAATTTTAAAACCTCCGGTTGCGTTTAACAACCCTGCAAAAAATGCCTGCAGCGTCAGCCACTCGCTTACAAATCCATTGAGCGGCGGCAGGGCCGAGATTGCCATTGCGCCGAGCAAGAAACAAAAAGCGGTCACCGGCATTTTTTTAATAAGGCCTCCTAATTTCTCCATGTCGCGCGTGCCGGTTGCGTTATACACGCTGCCGGCACACAAAAATAGAAGCCCTTTAAAAATGGCGTGGTTAATCAAATGATACAGGCCTGCCGCCAGGGCAAATACTGAAAGCAGCGGCATGTTTAATTTTAAAAATACCATCGAAGCGCCTACGCCTAAGAGGATTATTCCTATATTTTCGACGCTGTGATAGGCAAGCAGCTTCTTTAAGTCATGCTCCATCAGGGCGTAAATAACGCCGATTAAACAAGAAAAAACTGCCAGGATTAAAACCAAGTTGCCCCACCAGAACGCGTTGACTCCCAGTATAAAAATAATAAACCGCACTATTCCGTAAATGGCGGTCTTTATCATCACTCCCGACATAAGACTGGAGATGTGTGACGGTGCCTGCGGGTGCGCGTAGGGCAGCCAGATATGCAAAGGCACGATCCCGGCTTTAGTGCCGAAACCGATAAGCAGAAACAAAAAGAGTAAGTTTTTTGTATGCGGGGGAAAGGTCTGGCAGGCAGCCCTTAAGATACTGAAGTTAAAAGACCCTGCGTGCGCATACATAATAAGGAAAGCGGCAATGATAAAGGCAGTGCCGACGTGCGTCATCACCAGGTAGATAATCCCGGCGTTCACTGCGCGTTCACTTCTGTTATCGAAAATCACCAGGAAATAGGAAACAAGCGACATGATCTCCCAGGCAATCAAAAAAGCAAAGGCGTTGTTCACCGTAACCACGCAAAGCATGGAAGCAACAAACACAAGAAACATGCTCCAGCCGTAGAAAATTTTACGCGCAGTTTGCCCCTTTAAATAACCCACGGAATAAACGGCACTGGGCAAAGAAATAAGCAGGATGGTAAATACGAAGAATAACGAAAGCGGGTCGCGTAAAAACGATATATTCAGGTTAAATAACCTCGTCATTTTTTTGGATATTGAGAGAAATTTCCGAAAATATTGATTTTTTAAACCCTTAGAAAAAATTGAAATATTGTATACCCTGGAGAAAAGATGTCAAGAGCAAACAAGAAAGAGTACTGCGTACGGAGCACCGTGTACAGAGTTTAATGCGCAGTACTCTATACTAATAAAAAATAAACATCTGTATGCGGATTATGTAAGGAAAAGGTGGGATTTACCGGTGGGTAATGAAACTTGTATGTTTATTAAAACGGGTTGTCGCCTTCTATTTTGTATAATTTCCATTCGCCGGAAGATTTTTTGTACATAAATGCCGCCTTCCCTGAGAAAATCTGGCCTTCGGGCGCGTTGCGTACGATAACTTTCTTGTCCCACGTAAAGTTGATTCCCAGTGTATCTTTGGCAAAAAGAGCTTTTTCAATGACGTAACGCATCTGTGTGATTTTCCCCTTATAAAAGTTAGCCTCCGTGTTGTCGAGAAACTGGATTTTATTGGGAACAAAGTCACGGGAGATCAGCGCGCGAAAACCCTCATAGGAATAGTCCTGATAGGCTGAAAAAATAGTGCTGAGCAGACGATCGGCGATTTGTTGCGCAGTAAGGACAGGTATGGGTTGTTCTGCCTGCTCTGATTTATCAGAAGGCTTACCGATTGACACCGCGTAGGCGGGCACGCAGAAAATAATCAATAGTGCAGTTAAAAGAATAATTCTTGTCATAGTTAGGAGCTGGTTAGAAATCAACGGACACAATTATATACTAATCTTGAAAAAAGACAAGGACTAACCTTCCTTTGCGTAGTCAAGGGATAGTCGATAGCTTTGGAAGAACACAGGGAAAGGAGATTGTTGCATACGGATAGAACTGGAAGTTCTACAGAGGAAAACTCATCGTAAATGTTGTCGCGTTACCGGGCTGGCTTTCCACGGCGATATCAGCATTATGATTCTTTAGAATGCTATAGATGAGAGCCAGCCCCAATCCGGTCCCTTCCCCTATTTCTCTGGTGGTAAAAAACGGCTCGAACATCCGAGGCAGGTTTTCCTGGGGGATACCAATGCCATTATCTGAAATTGACAGCGTAACGCATTTGTTACCCGGCTGATACTGTGTGGCGATGGTAACGGTGCCGCCGTCTTTATCTGATTTCTGGCTGATGGCCCACTGCGCATTGTTAATTAAACCGACAACGACCTGCTGGAGCAATTGTGAATCACCCTGGATTACAGGCAGATCATGCTGCAATTGCCGAATAATATTGACGCTTTGCATTTTAAGCTCCTGCTCCATGAGTATACAGATCCTGTCCACAATATCGTTCAAGGAAATGGCTTCAAATTTACCCTTTGAAGAATGCGCAAAATCAAGAAGCGACTGAGTAATTTTTTTACATCGTACGGCGGATTCTTCTACCGCGGTCATCATTTCATTGAAATCAGCGATACTAAAGGCTGTGCTGCGCGCGGCCAGATGCCTGATCAACTGCACATTGTTCAATATGCCGGTCAAAGGGTTATTGATCTCGTGGGCCACGCCTCCGGCTAACTGGCCAATCGCTGCCATTTTAGATTTTCGGGTAAGTTCAAATTGGGTATCTTTAAGCTTTTGATATGCGTTCTTGATCTCCTCTTCTGCGGTTTTGCGTTCTGTGACGTCGCGAACTGTTGCCTGTAAAACTTTTTTTCCCTCCAACTCCACTCGCGTCAACAATACCTCAGCAAAAAACTCCTTTCCGTTGACTTTTTTATGCTTCCATTCAAAAAAATGGGAGCCTTTTTCCATAGCCGTTGCTATCATCTGCTGAGCTTTTACTGAAGAAAGACTTCCGTCAGGTTGATATTCAGGCGATAGGCCTACGGGATCTTTGGTAGCAAACTCCGCTTCGTCCGTACATCCAAACATCTCTGTCGCGGCGGCATTACCCTTAAAAAATCCTTTCTCCATATCTAAAAGCATAATAGCGTCTCTTGACGATTCAAAAATGGCTTTATATCTCAATTCGCTCAAGCGAAGCACCTCTGCTGTCTGCTTACGTTCAGTAATGTCGCGAAAAGTCCAGATTCTCCCAAAGTATTTTCCGTCTTTGCCTACGACAGGCGATGAATACCTGTCAAAAATAGTGCCGTCTTTAAATTCAATCTCATCCTGGCTCGTCTCCTTATGGTGAGAATAAAGATACAATACTTTATCAAGAAACTGCTGAGGATATTTTGTTTTATCCACCACGTATTGAAGCAGGAGCTTATCGTCCTTCTGCCCGACAAGGTGCGGCGGTATTTTCCATAGAGTAGACAATCGTTGATTAATCAAAATTATCTGCCCCTGGTTATCGACGACAAGCAAGCCGTCAAGGGACGCTTCTGTCTGGGCCTCAAGAAATGCCGTTTCCCACATCAATGCTTCTTCCGCTTTCTTACGCTCAGTAATGTCGCGCAAAACTGCCTGTAGCATCTTCCTGTCGCGATGAACGTAGGCACTTAAAAGAACTTCCGTCGTAAAAATACTTCCGTCCTTGCGTTTATAAACCCATTCAAAAAGACTTAAGCCTTTCTCAAACGCCTGCTCTACCTGAATATTCCTGGCAGTCAGAGAATCTTTGCCGTCAGGCTGCATGGCAGGAGAAAAATCTTCTCCCAGGCGCTTGCCGAAAAGTTCTTCCTTGTGTAAGGCTTGAAACATTTTAAGCATGGCGGGATTGCAATCGATAATTCCCTTTTCCTTATCGATAAGCACAACGGCATCCTGGGAGCTCTCAAAAAGACGGCGGAATTTTTCCTCGGATTCCCTTAATACTTCCTCAGACTGAGCTGCTTGTATTATGCGGACAGTCAGGTTACCGATAGTCGCAAGTAAAGCATACTCCTCGTTGGAGATATTGTGCCGTGAAAATAATGCCAGGACGCCGACCGTTTCGCCCTGAGGGGGACGCAGCTGAAACCCTGCAAATGAGACCAAGCCTAATTGTTTTGCCCATTCATGATTGTGTACCCGCGGGTCGCCGGTGACATCATTGGTTAAAAAAGAAGAATAATCTCCGGAGGCGATACCCCCGATTTCATAACAACCAAAGGGCACCCGGGAATACGTACCGTCAAGCTGCGTATATCGTCCGGAACTTGCAACCAGATGCAAACACCGACCGCGATAACGGCAGACATGCGGTTCTTCAACGGCCGAGGTGTGTACGCACTCTGTGGTGCAGCGGTCTCCCGGACGCACAAGCCAGATACGGGAGAAATCGGCGCCGAAAATCTCCATCACCCCATCCGTAACTTTCTTCAGCTTCTCTCCCAGTGTGCCCGGGACAAGCAACGCGGTTTGCATTTGATTCAGTTTATAAATACGGCGCTCCGCCTGTTTTTGTTCGGTGATGTCCAAAGAAAATCCTATAATACCTATAATATTGCCAAAGCCATCTCGATAAGGTATTTTGTCGGTACGCAGCCAGCGTGTCCCTCTCGTTGTTTCAAGGGGTTCAACGATATTTAATTTTGGCCGGCCTGATGCTATTATTTCCAGATCGTCTTTCCAGTATCTATCTGCATTTATGGGATAAACCTCAAAAGCGGTTTTTCCTTCAATCGTCTCTTTGGGTAAGCCTCCCAACTCTATGAAAGCTTTATTTACGCGAATGAACCGGTTATCTTTGTCTTTGTAGAAAATTACTGCAGGGGAAGCATCGATGATGATTTGAAGCTCTTCTTTGTTCTTGCGCAATTCCTCCTCTGCCTGTATATGTTTTTCTTCTGCTCTGTTTATCGACTTCACCAGCCACAAAACATAAATAATGACAATAGTGATATTCCCTATAGCTACCAGCACCATGCCGAATTCGTTACGATACAAACTTAATTTCTCTCCGAATAATTTCAGTTGACCGAGGCTCAGCGGAAGAATAACGGCAACGGGCAGGAATACCCTGGCAATCGTGCCTCCTACGCCCTCGGCAGTAATGATTGAAGCGAGACCGCGGTCTGGCCGCGCGAAGAAAAGAGCAACGCCTGTGATAACGAAGAGTACCGCGGTATGCAACGCCATGGCAGCATACCGCGCGATGCCGGAATAAAAAACAGAAGCATCGTACAGGTAACTCGCCAGGGCAGTGAGCGCTATAACGGCTTCGAGGAAGATGAAAAACTGACATATGGAATACAGTATTCTTTTTTTTGTATCCAGAAAAAGCAGCACAAAGCTTATAAGCATAAAATTGAGGGCGGTATTGGGCGTCATCCTGCCGGGGCTTAAGGTCAAAAGGGCGCCGGCAGGCTCCTTAAAAAACACCCGATCAATACCTAAGTCAAAGCCGAATATGTATTCGCTGAACATAAGAAGGCCCATTAAAGCGATTATTGCGGCGCACCCTGCTGATACGAAACGGCAGGCGCGTTTTTTGACGTATTGAGGTTGGATACAGCACAAGGAGATACCGGTGAGGAAAAATAAAGCTGCGGTGTTGGCCTTCATTGTAACAAAGGCGGGAAAGACACTTTTAAGATTTGGGATGTCGAATGCCCAACCGATCAGCACAAGCAGGCCGGTACACAGGACCAAGACAGCCAGGAATCCCGAGAGTAACTGAAAACGGCGTACAAAAACAGAACCGGTTTTAACCACTGTTTCTTTTTTTATATGGGTGCATCTTGAACTTTTCAGAGAATCCTACTCTTATTATACTCACGAAAGGAAATATGT
>JAQUOR010000094.1 GCA_028717025.1 Candidatus Omnitrophota bacterium
TGTCCCGGCCTTACGATTGTCGTAGGCACTCCGTACTGATGACTCCAGCATACGCATAGCGCTTCTCCGGCTCTTTTGCCTTCGGCATAGCATGAACGGACCAACGTTGGGTCAAGGTAGCCATACATATCCTCTTTTATCGATATGGTACTTTCAGAAACTTCCCCGTATACTTCTCCACTGCTGATAAAAAGAAAAGCTTCGGATTTTTTCTCATATGCGAGAGTAAGCAAATTATGGGTTCCTAAGATATTTGCCGACAATGTGCCGACTGGGTCTTTTCCGTAAAATTTCGGGCTCGCCTGGCTTGCGGCATGAATAATAAAATCAATACTCTCTGTTAAGATAACGGGGACGCACACATCCTGGACGATAAATACCAGATCTTTTCTTCCCGCATAATGCTGAAAGCGTTCCTGGGTTCTTTCTCTATTTCTCACGAGGGCGAAAACAGTTGCTTTTTTATTGAACCTGGTTTCATTTAAAAACAAAACAGTTTCTACTATGTAAGAGGGTAAAAAACCGTTTGCTCCCGAAATTAATATATTCTTCCCTTCCAATCTTTCCCACGGTACGTTTCGGCAATCCGTGATAAATTTTAAATCTTCTTCAATGACTGCGTTTCTCATAAATTATCGTGATGTTAAAATAGCTTTTTTCTTTTCCATGCTTTTATAACTTTACGTTCTATGTATTTCCGGCATTAAATCGCACTTTTAAAAAATCAGCAAAGGACCAACTATACTCCGATAGTTTTATACCAATACAGCGTCCTTCTGATGGCCTCGTCAATGGCTACATTCTGAACCAGACCAAAGGTTTCCTGGGCTAATTTGATATCAGGAACAAATCTTGAGCGACGCGCGTTGCTGCTTATAGGAGTAACTGAAATAATTTTTGGCGGGACGGGAAAATTAGCCGCTATTTTTTCTGCCAGTTGTTTAAGAGAAAGACCGTGGGGACTGCCTACGTTGTACGCTAACCCCGGCTGGCCATCGATGAGTATTTTTAAAATCCAAATGGCCATATCGCTTCCATAAAGATAGCTTCTCACCGTCCTTTCATCGCCTAAGATACGAATGGGCCCTCCCATCAAACTATCACGAATAAAATTATTAACCGCCCAGGGTTTATCTAATAGTTGGTAGGGTCCGATAAATGCAAAGGGGCGGATAACAATCGCGGGAAGTTTAAATTGGCTGCGATAGACGACGCACAACGTTTCGGCAAATCTTTTTGCTTCCGGGTATACCGAAACGATGGAATCGCAGTCAGGACCTCCGTGGTAACTTTCAGGTATTTTTTCTAATTCTAAAGGCTGCGGACCGTAAATCAAACCCGAACTAATATTCGCAAATTTTTTGAGATTAGGAAGACGATTTGCTGCGGTCAACACATTTTCGGTTCCCTTCGTAATGACTTCCGTAACCCTTAAGGGATCGGAAGAATGTTGACGGCTGTCCGGATTGGCTGCGGCATGGACAAGATAGGTGACTTCTTCGGGTAATTCTATTAAATTTCGCACATCTTTTTCGATTAACACGATATCGCTTCTGGTCGCCAAGTGTGATGCTTTAGCGCTAAAATTATAAGCATTTTGCGAAAGAAGAATGAGTTTTGTTCCAAACGAATGGTTGTCGTTCAAAAAAGTGATTATTTCCGCAAGCCAAGTGCCCATAAAGCCCGTGCCGCCGGTAATCAGAAGACACTCCCCTTTTAACGAAGAAAGCCAGGAAAGATTTTTTCCTGCCGCTTCCTCACAATCCTGTTTGATTCTAGTTAATATCTGAGAATTCATTTTGTCTCCTTTTCTTTGGCTAACTGTATGGCCACCTCAACAATTAAATCCTCCTGTCCAGCGACGACCTTTCTTCTGCCAAGCTCAAAGAAAATATCTCTCGGATCAACGCCGTATGCTAAAGCGGCTTTCTCGACATGCTTGGCGAATCCGGAAAAAACGCCGGCTAAACCGCTGACGATATTGATAGGTTTTATTGTAGGAATAACTTTGAGTATTTCTTTTTCGGCAATGTCGCTTGCATCGAGGATTTTATAGAGATCGATACCGGTAGAATATCCTAATTTTTCCAAAACAGCGACAAGCACTTCAAGCTGGGTATTGCCGGCGCCGGCGCCAAAGCCGCGAGCCGTACCGTCTAAAATAGTAGCGCCGTTCTCTACGGCAGTAATGGAATTGGCTATGGCCAAACCTAAATTATTATGGGCATGAAAACCGACTGAAATAGTCAAAGCCGACACTAACGTACTGATTTTTTCAGCTACTTCTTCCGGCAGATACGCGCCCGCTGAATCCATAAGGACCACGCCTTGCGCTCCGTACGCTTCCATTTTAAGCGCTTCTTGGACCAGAACTTCCTTTGAGACCATGTGCGTCATCATTAACGCACCGTAGACGTCTTTGCCTCTTTCTCTGGCGTAACTGATGTGTCTTTCCGTCAAATCAGCTTCTGTGCAGTGACATGCTACCCGGATGACATCGACGCCAACTTCAAGAGCCTGTTTTAAATCTTTATTTATAGTGGCAAAACCCGGGAGGATAAAAATTCCCAATTTTGTGTTTTTTAAATTTTCTCTGGCCGTTTTGAGCATTTCAAAATCGGAAACAAGGCTTTCTCCAACTTGTAACGATGAGGCACCGAGGCCATTCCCGTGACCGACTTCTATTATGGGAATACCGGCGGCTTCAGCCGCTCTCGCGTACAGGCGTATCTGATTGCAATCTATCTGGTGTTTGACTGCATGGGAACCGTCCCTGAAAGTGGCGTCGCTAATAAGGATTTTATGCATATATGTTCGCCTCTGTCTTACGTGTGCCTACTTTTTATGTTTGGCATATTCCTCAGCCATGGCAATGGCTGCACAGTTTATTATGTCGAGATTACCGGAATAACTGGGTAGATAGTCTCCTAAACCCTCCACTCTTATCATCATCATGAATCGATCGTTTTGAACGGTTGGCGACACTGCAATTTGATAGCCCGGTACATAGCGCTGAATTTTCTTTACCATTTCTTCAATCGCGGGAATAATTTTTTCCATATCGGGCTTCTCGATTTTTGCAAACATCGTAGTTTGCATATGGATGCAGGGTTGCGCGGGATTTAAAACCAGGATAACTTTTGTTTTTTTAGCTCCAGAAAATATCGCAAGGCCCTTCTCGGTTGTCTCTATATATTCGTCAAGATTAAGCCGTGTGGCCGGGCCGGCGCTGCGGGAAGCTATGGTAGAAACAATCTCAAGATAATCAATATTTTTATGAATCTGGCCCAACGCATATGCTAAAGGAATTGAGGCCTGGCCTCCGCAGGTAACCATATTGACATTTTTGTAATTCAGGCAATCTTCGATATTGACTGCCGGAACACACATTTTTCCCACCCCTGCAGGAGTTAAATCAACGGCGATTTTCCCTAGTTTTCCTAAGATAGGTGCGTGATATTTATGTGCCTGGGCAGAAGTGGCATCAAAAACAAGCTCGCAACAGGAAGGATTTTTGATAATTTCTTCGATACTTTGATCGGAAATTTTAATATTAAGACTTGCGGCCTTGGCCATGCCGGCGGATTTAAGATTACGCCCGATAAATATCGTGCATTCGAGAAGTCCGGACCTTAGGATCTTAACCAATAAGTCTGTGCCTATGAGCCCGCTGCCCAGTACTGCAACTTTTAATTTTTCAGCGCGATGCTCCATTCTCACATCCACAATCATCGCAGAGGCAATTGCGTAGATACTCCTCGCGAGGTAAAAAAGGATACATGTCGTCGTAAGGCATAGAGATGAATCGCCCGTTATTATCTTTTTTTGAACTGACGCGCGGAATCAGCGGTTGATCGGCAGGCGTCATCACTTCACAGATTAAAGGGCCTTTCATTTTTTTCAATTTCTCAAGCTTTTTGATTAATTCGTGATTTTTTGAGATCGCAAGGTACGGAAACCCGTATGCGCGGGCAATCTTCCTCATATCCGGAAAACTTACGCCGGTTGCGGGACTTTCTCCGATAAAACGTCCCTCACAGAAATTTTTTTGCGTATGGCGGATCAAAAGATACCCGTTATTATTGAAAATAATGATTTTGACCGGCAATTTATTATGGATAATGGTCTGCAACTCCTGAAGGTTCATTTGTATCGACCCATCACCGGTAATACAATAAACTTCCCTTCCTTTATTGGCGGAAGCTACCCCGATTGAAGCGGGCATATACCCCATCGTGGACAAACCGCCGGTAACTATATGCCGTTGACCGAATTTGACTTTAAAGGCTTGCGCGTACACATGAAAGCAAGAACCGGTGTCTAAAACGAATACCGCATTGCGCGCCATTTTTTCCGAGAACAATCGTATAAAATGGTACGAATTGATACCTTTTTTTTCGTTTAGGTACTGCGGCAGGTCAACCGGATACATCTTTTTCCAGCTTTGAGTTTTTTGTCTCCAGGCAATGTTTGTAAGATGGTATTTTCCCAACACCTGTCCCAGTAATGTAAGAAACAATCGGGCATCGGTTTTAATCGCTATGTCGGGAATGACTGAGGGTTTTAATAATTCCTGCTCATCGATATCAACAACAATTTTTTTTGCGTGAGGCGCAAAGTTTTTATAATCATAACCGACCAGGCCGATCCCTAATCGGCAGCCGATGCTTATCAAAAGATCTGCGTTTTGAACAGTGAAATTTGCTGCTCTGTCCCCGTACGTGCCGGGCCTGCCCACGAATAAAGGATGTTCATGATCAATAAGGTCCATGCCCAGTCTTGACGTTATTACCGGAATACCGGTTTTTTCTATAAATTGATGGAATACCTCGATTGCCCCTGAAAGTCGGATACCGGCACCGGCAAGGATACAAGGTTTTTTACTTTTTGACAGGGCATCTTTCACTAATCGTATCTGATAGGCGAGTGATCTGCTTCTCGTCGAAGGCATTGCAGGGGGTCTAAACCCTTCAAACTCATCAGGGTCAAAGTAAGCTCCCTGGATATCTATGGGACATTCGAGATACACCGGACCAACCCGATGCGTTTGAGCGAGATAAATGCATTTTTCAACTTCGTATCTCACCCGGGAAAGTTTATCCAGCATCACCGCATATTTAGTAATATGTTTGAATAAAGGAAGGCTATCGAAACCCTGGAGAGGAAACTGCCGTATGCCTTTTACTTTTGCAAGAGCTACCTTTGACTGTCCGGCAACAATAATACAGGGGGACGAATCTAAATATGCTCCCACAACGCCGGTAATAGCATTAAGCGCCGCGGGCCCCGCGGTAACTAATGCCACCCCCAATTTTCCAGTAAACCTCCCATACGCCTCTGCTGCCATGGTAGCTGCTTGCTCGTGATGACAACAAATATAAGGTAATTTTTTATACTGCAACAGTGCATCGGTCAGGTACATGATCATCCCTCCGGTAATGAGGAATACGTGATCGGCACCGGCCTGGTGCAATTTCTGAATGATAAAATCAGCCACTCTTATCTTTGCGTGCGTAATGTTTTCTCCATATGCGTTTCTGTTCTTAACCTATTTTTATGGAAATTCGCGTTCACAAATAATGCATTCCCTCGAAAGCCGTCAGAAAACATTTCTTCTGCCACGTAGAAACCTTTCTGCTCCAGCCATTGGCGTAATTCGTTGTATAAAGGAACACTTTGATATGTCTCGGTTAAATTAATTCCCGCATAAATTGCTTTCACATTTTTAAGCATATTCATTGCTCCCGTAAGTACTTTTAACTCATACCCCTGTACTTCTAACCATAAAAGATCAACGTTACCTACATTCTGCTTTTCTGCCCAGACATCCAATGGTATGACGTTCACTTCGATTTGAGAGCGAAAAAATACATTCGGACAGAAAGTCAAACATTCTTTAGGGGGTAAGAGAGAGCTTAAAGCGTTCGAATCCCCGCTGCTCACGTAAAGAACGGCTGTTCCCGTTTTATCCCCTAAGGCAAAAGGATAACGGCATACATTTTTAAGTTGATAGGTATTGTCCCATAATTTCTGAAATAGCTCGGGTACCGGCTCAAAAGCATAAATAGTGCCATCCGGCCATAACGTACTCATCTCTATAGTATCCATTCCCCCATACGCTCCTGCTTCAATGATTACAGGATCATCCGGCAGGTATTGTTTTATAATCTGCATGATCTCTTTTTCCGCGTTCGCGTCAAGCGTAATGTGTTTAGAATATTTTTTTTGCGAATGCATACGATACAGCAAAGATCCTGAGCAATGTTTTATTGAGGTTTTGCCTTGTGGCTTGCATGATCGTATTTTTTCTCTAATGACCGCAACCTTTTTATATATCTTTATTGCATTGAGCTTCATTACAAGAAGTTTTAAAAATACGCGATAGTCTTTTTTAAGCATCCATAAATGCAGAGGGGCTTTTCTGATGGCGATATCGTACGATTCCCTTTGCGATACAATCAATTTTCCTGTTTTTGCTTTAAAGAGAAGGGAAATTGTATCGAGGTATGAATCACGTACCTTACTGCTGGCAAAGTGAGGAAGATGTTTTACGACAAATGGATGATGAAATAGTCTATACCCCTCGAAAAAATGCTCGGGTGCAAAATCGAAATTAACATACTCTGCATCGCACGCAGCTAACGGCTGCGAAACAAGACACATTCGCGGCTTTTCTGAAGCAGACAACACCGAAA
>JAQUOR010000095.1 GCA_028717025.1 Candidatus Omnitrophota bacterium
ACTCTTGGTGATTATCCCTATGCTTATTCTGGTTGAGAGCAGCGTCTACTTCGGGATCAAGACGCATAAGCTTTCTCTGGAACTGAAGAAACGGGGCGGTGATTACGAAAAATTCAACAAAGAGTGCATTACGCTGCGCGATGCTCACGTTAAAACGCAAAACGATTACGCTAAATTGCAAAAAGATTTCGAAGCGATATCCATGGACCGCGAGAACCTTCTTATCCAGATGAAGAAAAACGTTGCCGATCAAAACCGCCTCGCGGACATTGAAGCGTCCTACGAACAGTTAAAGAACGACAACATTTCGCGTATCGCTGAAATCCAGACGCTTACAAAACAAAATACTGCGTTAAAGGAGCAAGTTAAGGCGCTGGGCACCATAAAGAAACAGCTTCTCAAAGAAAAGGAGCAGCTGCAGGATGCGCTGGTGAAAGAAAAAGCAAATTCAGGTATCGCAGGTCTTGAGCAGCAGAACGCAAGCTTAACCGCGCACGTCAAGCAGCTGAGCGATGAGGCAGAACGCTTAAAGCGCAACCAGTCAACTACCGTCAGCCAGTCTCAAGCGACAATAAACAAATTGCAGGAGAACGAAAATAAATTAAAAGCGCAAGTTTCAGAATTGCAGCTGCGCGAGAAGGAACTTACAAAAAAGTATGCGCAAGCAGTACAGAAGACAAAATCTTTTGAGAAAAAAGTCGCTGCTGAACCGGCGAAAGTCACGGAAATCGCGCGGCAGAATAAAGCGCTTATCAGGGACACCTCGAATATGCATTACAATATGGGGGTCTTTTATCTAAAGCAGAAAGAATATTCACGAGCGGCTGCGGAGTTTGAAAAAGCCATCGAATTGACGCCGGATGACGCATATTCGCATTTTAACTTAGGGTACATCTACGCAGAATATCTCGTAAACAGGAAAAAAGCCGTCGAGCATTTCCGCCAATATCTGCGGCTTGCGAAATCAGACGATAAAGACGTCGACTGGGTAAAAAAATATATTCTGACCTGGGAGACCTGGGGCGGTAAAGAACCTATGGAGTGATGTTATGTTCTTTGATAAGACGCGTAACCTTTTTATTCTCGCATTTTGTTTATTATTCATTATTGTTACGTTTGCCCAGGCAAAATCGTCATTCAAACTTGCCAGCGCCGGCAGGGTGCCTCAGCACAAAGCCGCACCGGGTACCGTAAAAGACGCGCAGAAGGAAGTCGTCCCTGAGCAAATCGAATATGTCGGTGAGATTTTTGGCGTAAAGGTCCCGGCAAATAATTATTATTTTATACGCAATGCCCTTATTGTATTTGGAAATAGACGCGGGCCCCAGCCAAAGACAGAAAAAGAATTAGAGGAAGTGGTCTGGGAGCAACTCGTGCTTTCATTCCTTGCCTATCAGGAAAATATTGTTGTCGATCAGGATGAACTCGAAAAGGAAGTCGGGAAAACCATTGCTTCGGCAGGTGCTAATTTTGACCGGAAGAAAGACACAAAAGCCTACGAAGCATGGCTTAAGGAAAAAGTGAACGAACCTCCGGCAATTTTCGAGAGTCAGATACGGCACTTACTTCAACTCGAGAAATTGCGTACCTATATCATGGGCAAAATCGAGCCGCCCGTTGACGATGCGGAAGCACAGCAGGTATTTTTTAATGAAGCAGGCAGATTGAGCATCGAGCTTGTATTCTTTGATGAAGAGTCCCAAGCGGAAGAATTTTATAAAAAAGTAAGCCGCAGAGCAAACGTCTGGGAACAGGAGAAAAAGAAGAGACCCGGAGATTTCAAGGCGCCGGGAGCGGTAAGTATCGCATACCTTGTGGACCTTTGGGGCATACCTCAGGACGCAGCGACTAAGATGATGAAAAAGAAGACGGGAGAATTTTATCCTCCGCGGCCGGTTCATACGAAATTTGCCGTTTTTAAAATTTTAGATAAGCGTGCGGCCGATAACAAAGATTACGCAAAGTCGAAAGAAGCCTATTTTGAAAAAGTAAAATTACAAAAGAAATTTGAAGGGTATAAAACATGGCTTAAAAACGTAAAGCAAGCGGCGAATATCAAAATATATCCTCCCCCTGTACTTCCTGAACAGTCAACTGCAACAGCAGAAAACCACAGCACAGCCTTAAACGTTACGCAATAATCGACGTGCGTTTTCATGACCGATACCGGCTTAGACCGTTTATTCACTTTTTTTGTTGCATTGGCGTTCTTTAATGTTATATTAATATTAATATATTAAATACATAGATAATCGTAGATTTGAGCCGGATCGTCGCAGATGAGAAATCAAAAATATGGCAATAGTATCTGCGATAATCAGTTTTCTCCGCCACCGATAGTTATTCGATGCGGGCGGATCCGCCTCGGGCGGAAAATCTGCGTTAATCTGCGGACAAGAAGGAGGGGGGTATGAAAAGGATAGTGGTATTAGTATTGGGTGTTGCTTTCATGGTTTCTTTTGGTTCCTACGGTTTTGCCGCGGAAAAGAAAAAAACCACCGTCAAAACAACTGTTACCAAGGCAAGGATGAGCGATGCGCAAGAGGCAGCAATTGCAACCGCAGCCGTAGAGAAGCTTAGCAGTCAGGAGTGGATCATTTATCTTACGCCTTCCGGTGCGAAAAAATCACAAGGTGATACTGATGTTTTAACGTTCTCCGGAAGAACCATGTCCTCACGTAATCTTAACGGAAAAGGTTTTAGTTCTTCAAACTTTTTGCCTATTGTTCGGGAAGATACCTCAGTCATGCTTGAAGCGGTGCAAAGGAGCGGTGAAGATAAGCTGGCAATGTGGAGAGTGGAATTAAGCGGCGACGTCCTCCAGGGAGTGCTTACGCTGCGCACCGTCAACGGTCCTGTTTCAACCTACACATTTACGAACAACATGCCTGTGCTTGGCCAGATACCGGTTTCGACAACTAAGAAAAAATAAACGTTCCTGCATGGTGCCGGTTACCTGCATGCAGGGGGGCAATCGCGAGGTGAGAAACGCAGTGAATAATATTGGTTTATAAAAAAATTGCAGACACAAATGTCTTTTTCTGCACATATTTGGGAATTTTTATTTTTTGCTTCTGCGGCATTTTGCAATGAGACTATCCCAGGCCAAAGCCTGGGATATTTTTTTGGGGAGCGCGGATGCAGGCTGATGAAAACGGATGCAACGGATAGATGAAATATTTTCCGCGGGATCCCGCTGAATAGAAACATTAAGGGCGGGACGTCTGAATCAGTACGTACAAAAGCAGGAGTGACCAAATGAAAAAAACAAATTTCCTTCTTATGGCGTGTGCGGGCATATTTTTGTTCGTGTGCGCGATGGACATGTCTGTCTATGCACAGGCAAAGGCGCAGGGCGTGCAGAAAGAAGGCCCGAAAAAACCCGCAATAATTAAAAAAGAAGCTAAAAGTATTCAGGGCGAGGTCACCTGGATAGGTAAAAATAAAATTGCCGTAGTCTATAGCCGTGGGGAGGGCAGCGAAGAAGAAATGCTTTTGCCTTTTGATGGAAACGTTACCCTTGAGCGCGTAAGCGATCTAAGCCAGATACAACAGGGTGACACCGTGTATATTCAATACGAAGAGACGACCCAGGAAACGAAAGAAGGCGCCTCTCAGAGTGTCGCTAAAGCGAACGCAATCAGTTTCGTCAGGCCCGGGACCAGAAAGCCGGTGCAGGCACAATCAAGCGGTTCAGACTCTGAGGGAGAAGGCGAAGATCTGGAAACGTATACGAGTGAATAGCTGAGATTCAGACTATCGCGTCACCAGTGACTTTTTTTATTTAATTATAATTTTTAATTAATGTCTAAACGTTCTGAACGTCTCTTATTGGGTGTTTTTTTTGTTGCCGCCGCGGTTTTTTCCATATTTTTATCCACTCGGCCCGCGCTCGCCTATCAGGTTAAGCGTGTCATCCGCGGAAATTACAGTATCCCTGTCAATACGGAAATCCGCCAGGTTAATATTAACGTTACCGGCCAATTAGGCGGTACCCCGCTTGAGCCCGCCAACGCATTTGTCTATGTGACCGGCGTAACACAGCCCGACGATGAGCGTACCTACTCCGACGTGCTTTGCTTGATTGATGATGAGAATTCCCTTTTGATGGCCCGTACCGCGTCTACCCGCGCCGTGGACGTTTACTATGAGGTGGCGGAGTTTGTTTCGGGAATTACCGTGGTTTCCGGCGTTACTTCCATACCGGAATTAGTAAACAGTAAAAATATAACCCTTCCCATATCCTTCGATTTAAATCGCACCGTCGCTATTATTAACTGGAAGTCTTTTGCCCAGTCGACCTCAGCCGACGAAAGGAACATTTTCTCTGCCAACCTCACCCGCTCAAATAAACTGGAAATAAAGAGGTCAGAATCTACTTCCGGTTACAACAATGATATCGCCTATCAGGTTATCCAGTTTGACCAGGACGTCAAAGCAATCCAAAATACCACTGCAATGCCCACCAACTATAATGTTTCGAATGTAACCGTTAACGCGGACATGGATAAATCGCTCTTGTTCTTTACGAACCTGCCCGATGCAAACGTAAACGGCGAGGATGGTTCTACTAATTTGCGCGGAAGCCTGATTAATGATACAACCGTAAGGTTTCAAAGATATGACCGGACAGGCTCGCTCACTATCTATTCGACGGTACTAAATTTTACCAACCGGGCTTTCGCGCAACAGGGAACCTTTCTGCCTCTTGCCTCGGGGAGCAGATCGGCAATAACGAACATAACCGTTACCCCGCAATGGGATTTAAGCCGGACCTTTGCCATGCACTCGCTCTCATTAAACACAACAGCTACGACTGCCGCGGAGAGAGGTTATTCCAGCAGTAACCTTACCGCAAATACAAGTACCACCTATAACATACAGATTTACAGGAACGCTACCGGTAGTGCAGCAAACTACGATTACAGCCTCATCGAATTCCCGCCTGTCGACGTAGGCGTTCCTAACGGCGGAGAGAACTGGACCGTGGGCCAGACTAAGACGATTAACTGGACCTACGCGGATTCCAGCGCGGGACATAATGTCGCGATACGGCTGTGCGACAACGGCTGCGACCAGATTGCCAATTACAACATCAATATTACCGATAGCGTATCTATCGGTACGAACAATAATGGAAGTTATAACTGGGAAATTACCAATGTGGACAAAAATGAGTCGGCTCCGCACGCAAACCCGATTAACGGTACTTTACGCGTGGCAGTTATCGATCTGGGTCTTCCCGGCGGCGCAAACCCCAATCAAACCCACCGCAACTGGGATATTTCTAACGCGAATTTTTCTATTAACGGCAGTATTGATTTGCTCTATCCTGTGGGCGGAGAGACCCTGTATATCGGCGAAGTCAACAATATCCAATGGGCTAAGACCGGAAACTTTAATTATACGACTTTCAGGATACAGCTCTCTGTTAACGGCGGCTCAACCTGGAGCAATATCACTTCTGCCATAGACCAGGCCAATGTCAGCTGTGATGAGGAGACCGACGATATTTGCTCCTACCCCTGGACGGTCCCTACCGGTTTTGGCTCGAATTACAAGATACGTGTTTCCATTAATAACAATTATCCTACACCGGTCAACGATACTTCAGATGCTCCTTTTAGCGTGACCGGGAGTCTTAACCTAACGAGCCCCTTAGGCGGAGAAACCTGGCAGGTAAATGATACAACCCGCTACATCAACTGGACCTCATACGGTAATTTCAACAATACCGGCTTGTACAACATCAACCTTTCTACTAACAGCGGCGGAGCCTACGATAAAATCATTAAAACAGGTATCAATCATACCGGCAATTGTACCGGTGTCGGAGGAGACACGGGTTATAGCTGTTCCTACGCCTGGAACCCGGTTTGGTATAACTCCAGCGACACGCTAAGGGCCAAAGTTTTTCTTTCCACTCAGCCCGTTAACGTTACCGACAACTCCACGGATGACTTTGCCATTTTCGGAAAATTAAAAGTGAACTGGCCCAACACCACTGATGTCTGGTACGCTTCATCTAACGGCACGATCAACTGGACGCGCTACGGTAACTGGACCGCGCCAAGCGCTTCATTGGGTAATAATTCCGTCAATATCAGTTATTATTTTCTGGCTGATCCCGACACGCAATACCCTATTGTAAATAATACGACCGGCACCTGCGTCGATACTGCCACTTATTCCCATTGTATGTATAACTGGACCTTAACGGGTAATGACGTGGGGACCAATCTCAGGATAAATATCTCAAGTGTTCAGTCTGCGGATTTGCAGGTGTTTAACGAATCGGCGCTCTTTAACAGCTCGGCTTTTGTAACCGTGACCAGGCCTCTGGCAGGGGTCTATCGCATAGGCGATCAGATGAACATCAGCTGGAACATGACCGGCGGTTATCCTTCGTCGTGCCTCTGCTATTCGAAGGATAACGGTACGACCTGGCAGCAGATAAGCTTAAATGACACCACCGGCCTGGACAATGCCACCAGCTTCTGGAATATCAGCGCGGGTAATATTACCTCTAATCCCAGCGTAAATAATTCCTACATCAGGGTAGCTAACGGCACCTGTATCACGCCTCCCCTTGATGACTCTCCGGCTTTTAAGGTCTACAGTAACCTTACCGTGACCAGGCCCCT
>JAQUOR010000096.1 GCA_028717025.1 Candidatus Omnitrophota bacterium
CCGGAGTAGCCCGCAAGACCATCATTGTCGTATATGACCGGTTAAACAAAAAAATACTCTATTGGCACCAAAATTAGAACATAGCGAGAGCCGACGCTTAAGTTTTGATGCATAATTAAAGCTTATGGAATAAAAGAAATTCTGCTATAATCGGTGCGTAGAGAAACCGTTTCATGCTCGCGGCTCTTGATGCAAGAGTAAAAACTAAGAGAGGGTTGACAGAAAAGCTCATGGAAAAGGCAACAATGTTAAAAGCGGATAAAAAAGCGATTTTTCTTTTACAGTTTGCTGAAAATACCTTAAAGGTAATCAAATATTTACCGTTTTCTGCGTCCAAAGGAGAATTTCTGGCAAGCGCCACAGAAACATTTTCTCCTGCCGCAAGCGATAAAGATTTAAAAGACTTAACCAGTCGTACATTGCAGAAGCTGGGCTACCATCATAACCATCTAATCGTTTCTCTGCCGCGGCAGCAGGTAACCTGTCGTTACGTAAAAATTCCCGCGCATGCGCCGCAAGAAATCGAAAAGATAATCGCATTTCAGTCGCCGACGTATCTTCCGTACCCTGCTGCTGAACTAATCAGCGGCTATCAGGTTATCGCAACCGATAAGGAGGGGTACTCTTACGTTAATGTCGTTATCGTGCATAATGCCGTAGCACAACGATATATCGATATTTGCGGGACACTCGCGGCAAAAAGTTGCGCACTGTTGCTGAGTTCCTACGGCCTTTGCCAAATATTCAACCAATGCGCTGCGGATACCGCCCCGTGCACTATGGCTATCGATGTTGAAGCAGCGCAAGCCGAAGTGGCAATTATAGCGAAAAGAAAATTAACTTTCAGTCGTTCCTTTCGTATTGGACCGGCTCAAAACTTCACTAAATTCTTAAGCGAAGAAATAGAAAAAACAGTTTCCACCTACCGTAAAGAAACAGGCGCTGCAATCCCGGAGCAGATAGCTTTGCTTACTGCAAAAGATATCGATAATGCAACCATCGATATAGTGAAACAACAGACGCATTTGCCGGTGAAAGCGCTAAATTATTTAGGAAAAATTACGTCATCCGATATATTTCTTAAACAGATAAAAGACGCACGTGTTTCTTTTGCAAATCTCATAGGCCTGGCGATAGCCGATATGCCCGCTTCGCTTAACTTGGCACCAATGGCATTTAAAGAAGTGCAAAAAAGAGCAGCCCGCCGCAAAGAAAATATACGCCTGGCAGCAATTTTTCTGGCAGCGTTTATCTTTTTCGGGGCAGGCGTTGCCAAAACCATAGACAACAAACAAAAAGAGCTTGCACAGCTAAAAGCCGAGCTTCAAACGATCGCAAAAGACGCCACTATGATCGAGGATCTGGAAAAACGTATCAGTGCCGCTGCAACGCAGCCGTACAAGTCAGCCTCACCGCTTACGGTGGTTTATGAACTTCATCAAATTATGCCCGCGGCAGTTTCTTTAACGCAGTTTGACTATGAAGAGGATACGCGCATCACCCTGCGAGGGTATACGCAAGAATTAAATGGAGTAGTAGCGTTGGTGGCGCAGCTTGAAAAATCAGAAGTGTTTAAAAAATTTTCCGTAAAAGTAAAATATGCCACCAAGAAAAGATCGCAAACTACAGAAGGAATAGATTTTGAAATAGCCTGTCTTAAAGAACAATGAGCATGCAAAAGGTACTTACAAAAAGAGAAAAAATACTTTTCTTTGCTACCGCAGGAGTTATTGCAGGCGCGCTGCTGGTGCATTTTGTTGTTATCCCCGCGCTTACAACCAGCAATGTTCTGGATAAGGAAATTAGTGTGGCGCGTAGAAAACTTGCGAAGTACCATTGGCTCATTGCTCAAAAAGGGACGCTTGAAACCAAATACAATGAGATTGCCGCATTATTGAAAGCATCCGCGGCATCAAACGATGCGCAGGTAACTGTCTTAAGCGCTCTTGAGGCGTTAGCCAAGAACGCAAACATCCTGATTGTTGATGTCCGGCCGCAAACCGCCAATACGAACGCACTACCCTATAAAGAGATTATTATTGAACTGCGCACAGAAGGCACTATGGAGGGGTATCTAAAATTTATTTACGATCTGGAACATTCGCTCTCGTTACTGCATATTCAAAAAATAAGATTAACCGCAAAAGCAAACGCGCAAATTTTAGATGGCAGCTTCACTATTTCTCAGCCAAATTTGGATTGAGATGAAAGAAGCATCAGCTGTGAAGTAACGGACTGAGTAAAAAACAGCGCATAGACCGCAATATCATTCTGCATTATTTTTTGAAAAATAAATATTTTTCCTTCCGTGTTTACTCAAATTATGTAATGTTTTAAAGCGTTTTAGGCTATAATTTCTTTCTAAAATGACTTGACATTTTTTGTTTGACACGTATACTCTCCATATAGAGAGTAAAGGAGGATTCCTACTATTATTTACCTCATTAAAGATTTAGCGCGTTTAACCGGTTATTCTATTCACACCTTAAAATTCTACCTTAAAATAGGTTTAGTCAAGGAGGTAAGTCGTAGCCCGGAGACTCATTTTCGCTATTTTGATGATTCTACGGTTGAGCATTTAAAACGAATTCACGCGTTGCGTAAGGAAGGTAAATCCTTAAACCAGATAAAAACAGAACTTTGTAATATCCCTTCAGTATGAATATATGAGCTATTTTAGCGTCTTAGGATTACAAAAAGAGCCTTTTTCAACCAGCCCCGATCCTGAATTTTTCTACCATTCCAGCAGCCACAACACTGCGCTTAAGCGTTTAGAGATTGCAATACGACAACGCCGGGGATTGTGTCTTGCCTTTGGTGACGTGGGTACAGGCAAAACTACGCTTTCCCGCGCGCTCCTGCAAAACTTTAAAGAAGATAATAATTTTATTTTTCATATGATTCTTGACCCAAGTTACAAATCAGAATTCCAATTTCTTTTAGCATTGGTGAAAATGTTCAATATCGTGCCCGATTTTAAATCCACCCTTGATTTTAAGGAAGCGCTCCAGAAATATCTCTTTCAAAAAGGCGTGGAGGAGAATAAGACCATCGTTTTATTAATCGATGAAGCTCAAAAAATAACCCTCGAGAACCTGGAAGTTCTGCGCACGCTTCTTAATTATGAAACCAACGAATATAAACTTTTGCAATTAGTTATTGTAGCGCAAGCAGAGCTTCTTTCGAGAATAAAGCGTATACGCAATTTTAGCGACAGAATTGCCTTAAAATATACCCTTAATCCTTTCGATGAAAACGAGACTAAAGAGATGATAGAGTTTCGGTTGCAGCGCGCAAGCTACGTAAACAGCAAGCCGCTTTTTAGCGCTGAAGCGGTAAAATTAATTTATCAACATACACAAGGGTATCCGCGTCAAATCGCCATGCTTTGTCATGATGCGCTCGAGGCAATCGTCATGAAGGAGAAAGAAGTAGCGGACCAGGAAGTAATAAACGAGTTGATTGCGCACCGAGAAGATTATGAACGCTAATGTTTCTCCCGAAGAAAAGCTCCTTAACCTGATAAAAGGGAAAAAGACGTATACCCATGCGCATCCGACACGAACAACGCCTGCGCAGAGCGTGATAGTCAAGCATGATATATCGGTATTGCGCAGGAGAGTTTTTTCTTTTTTCAATTTGCGCAAGCTTGCTGTTTCGTTATTTATCGGAGCATGCTTATTTTTCACGGCGACGTTAATTCAACCGTGGTTGAACAGAAAAATGAATTCTCGACTACCGGAGAAGAAGATTGCTGCGTCTCTGGCGGTATTGCCCAGGCAAGAGGTAAAGCCTTATGAGTTCTATGCGCAGGCGATTATGAATCGCCCGCTATTCGGTGCTGAAACCGGCAATGCGCCGGAAAGCGCGGCTAGCATTGCCGAAACAGACCTTCTAAAAGATATCACGCTTGTCGGCATTATTTCCGGAGAGAATCCTCAGGCGATCATAGAAGACACAAAAAATCAAAAAACGTATTATTTAAATAAGGGCCAAAGCATTGGCCAGGTACAGGTGGAAGATATAACGCAGGGGAAAATAATAGTAAAATATAATGGTCAAAAATATGAACTTTATTTATAACGGAGGCACAATGCGTAAAACATTATTTGTGGGAATGGTTATTGTTCTCCTGACAACTGTTTGCACTGCCTGGGCGCAAGAGAATATTGAAATAGTAACGGCGCAAGACCAAAACGAAACGGCGCAACTACCGTCTCAGGAAGAAACGCCGCCTCTTACCTTAGAAAACCAAGCGCAGGAAACAGCGTCAAGCGTGCAGGAAGAGCAAGCACCACAGGAAACGTCGTCTGGACCCATTGTTCCTGACTTACAGGAGCAAGCGGTAGTTACACCGTTTCCTGAACAGTCGCCAGTGCAGGCTCAGCCAGCTGTTCTTATCACCGGTGAAAGTCCAACGCAGAATAAAATATCCTTAGACATCAAGGGGATGGATATCGTTGATGTTTTGAAAATGCTCGCTAATCGTTCAGGCATGAATATCGTGGTGGGTAAAAATGTAACCGGACGAGTCACGCTGTTTTTGAAAAACGTCGATGTGTGGGATGCCTTTGAGCTAATACTTTTGAGCAATGAATTAGCGTATGAAAAGAAAGGCGACATTCTCAATGTTATGACACAGAGTGATTACGAATTGCAATATGGCGAACGTTTTCAGGATGCAAAACAGGGGAAAATAATACATTTAAAATACACAAAAGCAGTTGATCTCTCGAGAGCGTTAAGTCAAATTAAAACTAACATTGGCAAAATCGTGGTAGATGAAGGTTCGAATACGCTTGCTCTCATTGACACTCCGGAAAAAATCAGAGAAATGGAGGATTTTATCGTAAAAACGGATTTGCCGCTGCAGACAAAAGTATTTACCCTGAATTACGCGAAGGCAGAGAAATTAAGCGTGAAAATTCAGGAAATGCTTACCAAAGGGATAGGGTCTTTACGGATAGATGAACGCACCAATAAAATTGTGGTTACCGATTACCCGGAAAAATTGGATGAAGTTTCGCGTGTCGTTGCCGCGTTTGACGAAAAAACGCAGCAAGTCTTAATCGATGCGCAAATAATTGAAATAAGGCCTTCCGATAAATTCGAAATGGGTGTGGACTGGGATTATTGGCTTAAGAATCATTTCAGGGTCGCAAGCGCATTGCCCATAGGCACCGCTAACAGATTGCTCATAAGCACTGCCGTTGATGTGGTAACCGGCAAGGGGGATTATAAAGCAATCCTTGATGTCTTGCGCACTATCGGCGACACAAAAATACTTTCCAGCCCGCGTATTATGGCGCTCAATAACCAGGAGGCCAAGATACTCGTAGGAACAAAAGACGCGTATATTACTTCAACTACTTCGCTGGCGGGAGAGGCTTCCGTCAGTTCCCAAACCGTTAACTTCGTCGATGTGGGCATTAAGCTATACGTTACTCCTACCATCAACAACGATGGTTTTGTTACCATGAAAATAAGGCCAGAAATAAGCTCTTCCGTGCGTACCGACATTACCGCAGAAGGCAAAATTACTCAAATTCCCATAGTGACAACTTCTGAGGCAGAAACGACCGTAATGATCAAGGACGGCGTTACTATTATCATTGGCGGGCTGCAGAAGGATGAGAAGAACAAAACAGTGAAAAAAATACCCTTATTAGGAGACATACCGGGCGTGGGATTTTTCTTCAGAAGTACCTCCGATGAAACCAAAAAGACGGAAATAGTTATTCTTTTAACGCCGCATATCATTTCCGGTGAAAGCCCTCTCACTGATTTCTCTGAGATTAAACCGGAGGAAGGTATCGTAGTAAAGATGGAAAAAGGCAAGATCGTGTCTGAAAAAATTCCTGATCGCAATAAAGAAACCAAAAATATGTCCGTTGCCGGGTATTATGACTTGCTAACGTATAAAATAAATGCATTAGCATATCTTAACCAGCCCAAGGGAGAAAAAGGAGAAGTAAAGTTGACTTTTATCCTTACTAAAGACGGCATCCTTTTGGAAGAGCCAATAGCATATTATAGCAATAATTTTGCTTTAACGCCTGGGGCCATACGCGCAATACAACAGGCATCGCCATTTGCCCCTTTTCCAAAAGCAATCGGTAATACCAAAAAGAAATTTAAAATAACCTTGCTCTATCAATAGTGTATTTTCTTTAGAGTTAATGCTATTCTGGAGGAGGCTCAGACAGAAAAAGTTCAAATTTCTTCCTTGGTTATTTTTCCAATACTTTTTACCCCCAGGTCACTAAAATCTCTTCATTTTCTGCCGTATGAGCGATGTAATGCAGTTGCGCGGGGAAGGAAAAACATCTTCATTCATCATTTTTCTGACTTTTTTCTACTTCCATATTAAAAATTTGTGGTATAATTAATCAAATAACGGATGCTTTAGACGGTTGCGGATAAATATATCCGTTTGGATCTGTTGTAATCCGTATTCATCTGTTGCTATATGAAAGACCTAAAAGGTAAAATTGCAATCATTACCGGTGGTTCCCGTGGAATAGGCAGAGCGTGTTGTATCGAGTTTGCTAAAGCCGGCGCCAACATCGTTTTTACCTACAATAAAAGCAAAAAAG
>JAQUOR010000097.1 GCA_028717025.1 Candidatus Omnitrophota bacterium
CAAATCAGTGGTTTGACGCGAATATAAAGGCCCTTCAGAGCCTTACCGAAGGCATAATGAAGAGTTATTTAATGGCATACATAAATATTCATCAAAAGATATATGGCGAAAGCGTAGATGATATGGAAACCTATATGGAGAATGCGTTAGAATTCTCATATCAAGACGTTGAATATGAAACCGGTTATGAGTGGAAACTCACGAATGAAATACTAGCGGGCTTTACCGATTCAGGGGTGGGCCGGGCGCCCGTTGGGCCATTAAATTGGCATCGGCTTACAACACTACCATCAATCGGGACGGGTTATGATGTTAATACTGATACAGATGATATATCAATGAGAACCCTTGATGGCATACTAAAACCAACCTTTGTTGACGATACAGGATACACAGGGTTGATCGAAGCGGTCGATCTCTATGACCATTTTGGCGTAGGCAGTATCTCACAGCTTAATTATCAGCAGTTATTGACGGTTGCAGGATGGGTTGATGGTTTCTATCAAGAGTTGATGGACCTGTTATTTATTGGCTGGTACGATGGCGGCGTATGGGATTACGCTGCATTTGATGAGTATGATTCTATTATGAGGACTGTCGCGCTTCAGGTACAAAGCGGCGCGAATAAGACAATGGCAGAACAAGTTAGTTCAATGGCAGCGGCTTGGAATTTGGCCTTCTATGAAGGAGATACCCCCACTGAATTCGCCGACGTCGTAGGCCAGAGATTACAGACATTCGCCACAATGGGAGAATTGTTGTTCCCGTCTGCCGAAAGGGGAAATTACACGCCGCTCTATTGGATATTCCAGGATATTACCAAGAGCACTTCCAGTAACCAAGCTTACGCCATCTGGAACCAGGACGGAACCCGCTGGGTAAAGACCGGTAATCCTTCGGATGCGCTAAAAAAGAACGCGGAGAAAGAGGCAAAAGACATGGGCCTCGTTAACTTCTATGAGCTGCAGGGAGACCGCGAAAGACAAGGCGAGGAGATGTTTAAAACAACCTGGGGTAATCTGCAGGCGGATTCAAGTTTGAGAAAACGAATCGGCGAAAAATTTAAGGATGGCGGTGCATCGCTGGATGCAGAAACAATGTTAACCGCTTCCTTAGACAACGAAGGCGTATTGCAGGCAAGTTTGCAAATCAGTTTCTTGGTAGCCGAAAAAGACGCGGCAGGGAAAACGGTATATATAAAGAAGGATGGCACGAAAACGACTGATAAGAAGGATAAGGATATTGTCGAGGTTTCGATGATAAGAAACCCGGCGCTCGATCAACTAAAGGATCAAAAAGATATAGATGCCATTAAAAAGGTTGGAGACGCTTTAGGCGAAGACGAGGAGAAGCTTGTAACCATAGCGTTTTCAACAACAGCAACAGGGGCGACAATGTCGATTTTTGCGCCGCTCGAAATTCTATTAAGGACCATTGATCCTGCTCTGGCAGAAAATGCGCAAAGCATAATGGACCTCTTAGAAAAAGCGGGTGTCAATACGGACAGAAATGTTCAAATTGTATTAGGAGAAAAGTCAGGAAACCTGGAGATAATCACTCAGCTCACAAAGTCAGAAGCCAAAAAAATCGCCGAACTTGACGTAGAAAATAAATCAGACTTCAGCGCGCTGATGGAAGCGGCTGATAATGCCGCCCAAAACGGGGAAGATTCAAAAGGAAAGATGTCATTCTTTATTTACGCCGCCGGCGGCAAAGCAACATTCAATATGTACGCAAACCTTGCTTGGCTCGCTAGATATGGCGGGGACAAGACGTTAGCCAGTGCGCTTGAATTATACAAAAAATTATTAGCGGCAAACGCAAAACTTGGCGCCGCTGATAAGATAAATGCTGAAAATATTATGGCGGCTATTGGTTCTCAAGGCGGCGGTATAACACTTACTGCCCTTGGCCTTACCAGAAACCAGTTAAGGGCGGTCGCGCTTGTAACAGGCGACGTTGATCTAATGAAGAAATTTGAGGCGCTTGAGGCAGCGGCAAAGAAGGCCGGCAAGAATATAGAGCTTTTCTTCTCATTAACGGCAACTGGTGGAAAGGCTTCTATTGTAGCCTTTGTAAATCTTACGCTTGCTGCGGCCGCGCGCCTTTCCGCCAGCGGTTTCTTCACAAAAGAAGAACAGGAACAGATAAAAATGGGTTCACAGATAGCTGGGGAAACAGGCCGCTCTCCAGAACAAGTCAGCATAATGATACAAGGATCAAGAACAGGTAATTTATTGATATTAGTAGTAGATATTCGTAAAGATGAGCTTTCAAAATTGAGCGAATCGTCAAGGGCCTTCTTAAATAAGATGCTGCAGAGGCCTGACGGGACCAGCCGCGCAGGCAGCCTTGAGGAACTTGCAGATGGCCTTGGCGGCTCATTATCTGTAGCCATAGGATACGATGCGAAAACAGGTGTAGCAGCGAAGCTGCAGATGACCCTTGCTATGGCAAAAGCCCTTGATAATACCTTAGCTGCCTTCTTTACAGCAGAAGAAAAGAAAGATTTACAAAAGGCCGCTCAACTCGCCTTAGTAATAGGTGAAAAAAACGTAGGTGTCCTATTAACTAAGACCGCCGAAGGATATTCCATCCTGTTCACCGTAGCCGGCATGGCTTTAAATAATGGTGCATTGTCTAGATTATTAAACGGCGTAGATAATGCGGCCATAGCAGATTTAAAAGCCGGTGCAGGTAGGTATGGATATGGGTTTAATGATCTTCAGGCAGCAGTAGTGGTAGCTAACAATAGCAACTGGTGGGATGCTGAAGGCAACTTAACCAAAGCCGCGAAAGATACCTTCACTCGACTTGCAGGCGGCGTAGACCAGGCTGCTATAAATGATCTAAAAGCCGGCGCGCAAAAACTGGCAGAGCGACAAGGCAAGACCTCCGATATGGATGACTTCCAGGCCGCATTATTGATAGCCGGCAACAGCAACTGGTGGAATGAAAGCGGTACTATGCTTACAGACGAAGCCTATGCCCAATTTATTAGATTTGCAGCTGGCATAGACCAAAAAGCAATAGATAATCTCAAGGCCGGCGCGCAAAAACTGGCAGAGCAACAAGGCAAAAAATCCGGCATGGATGACTTACAGGCCGCATTATTGATAGCCGGCAATGACAACTGGTGGAATGCCCAAGGCAACTTAACTACGGAAGCGAAAAATACGCTGGGAAGGTTTGGAAGAGGTATTGATCAAACAGCAATAGACAATTTAAAAGCTGGTGCAGCCAGGCATGGAATCACGCTTAATGACTTCAGCACCGCTCTAATGATAGCCGGAAACGAAAAATGGTGGCAGGGAGGCAGCTTAACCGGGGAAGCATATATGACGTTTGTGAGGCTTGCGTTTGGTGAAAAAGATGATAAGGCAATAGCCAACCTGAAAGCGGGTATGGCCAGAGAAGGAAAAGTAATTACTGACTTTGAGGCAGCTTTGATGATAGCCAGTGATGAAAGATTATGGGACCCTGAAAATACCGCATTAAGCAAGCAAGGCAAAGCGGCTTTGCAAAGTTTTGCCTTGGGTATTAAATTAACCCCGGATGAGAAATCCAGAGGAAATTCATTTGTGCTTGCCATGAGCGATGGTAGGACTGTCGCCATGGTGTTTAATGCGAATGGCACCACGGACGTAAGGGTGTTAGGTGCTAATGGTAAAGACGGAGATCGCAAATTAGGTGCAGAATTAGGCACTGCGGATATAGGTGGACGCGAAGCAACGGTAAAGGTCAGGGGTGCTGCTTCCGCCGATGGTAAAACAATGAACTATTGGCTTGAATTCACATTTGCGGATAACAAAGACAAGCCAATCACATTGAAAAACGCAGAGGGTAAAGATATAAGCATAACAGGGCCGGTAACAATTAAGCTAGGAAACGATGGTTTTAGGCTGGCCCAGGGTATTGATATAACCCTTCAAAAAGGAGACGTTCTTTTCGATTGTAAATTGATAGAGGGCGCCACGCAGTTCAAGCTCGGAGAAAATGGCGAGTTGACGATTGCGGCCGGATTAATAGAGGCAAAAGAAGGCCAGGGTAAGTTTGCTTACAGGTTCATAGACAAACACGGCAGTTCCACTGTAGTTGAAAGCAGGTACGCTTTTGTTATTAATGGTGAAATCACGCCTTTCTATTATGGCGAAAAATCAACCCAGGCGGTTATGGTCGCAGGCCTGATTGAGGGCCTGAAAGGATGGACAGAAAAGCAAGGTATGGCCGCAAATAAACTCATGCTGGCACTTGATGGACGCGGCGGCATAGATATATACGCCCTGCCATCCGATATTAAACAGGCAATCCTAAATATTGACAACAAGACAATAAACCCGGACGCACCGGAAATTGTAGAAGAAACCAAGGCGAAACTTATAGCTATGGTAACGCTTATATCGGAGAAATATAGTAATGCGCCAGATACACAGCTTAAATTGAGCTTAAGCCGCGCAGGAGATGTATCGTCAAAAGAAAAGACGACGTATCTATTGCTGCCGTCTATAATGATGGATGCAAAGATGGGCAACCTGGGGGTTTTAGGTGTATTTGTCCAGGGTATAATGGGCGGAAAACTTACAATATCAGATATTGACGCTGTAATGAAAGAACTTGGTGTAAGTAGTATAAAAGATATAAGCACCGGTATGTTAAAAGACAAAGTAAACGAGTTTAAAGGTGCCGCAGAAACTGAATGGCAAGCATCGTTAAGATGGTGGCGTAATGACCCTGATACGGCTAAAGAATGGGCGCAGGGGAAGGCCGATAGCGGAGATGCTCACTGGCAAGTGGGAGTAGTATTCCTAAAACTTGTAGAAATCGCGGAAGATTTAAAGAAAGAACGTATAGAAAATTATAAACAAGGTTTGATCAACAAGGGTGTTTTCACTGAATACATGTCGTGCGGTGCTGACCAAGGCTCAACCCCTGTAGAGCTATGTACGGACCTTAATGCAAAAGCTGGTTCAAAAGCCGACTGGGGAGGTAATGTAACGCACATCCATGGCGAAAGACCTATCACGCAGCCAGAACTCACTGAATTAACAAATATGAAAAAAGCAGATGCGCTGGATTTATTATTTGCGGGCGACGCCAGCGGCAATGCAAAAATAATTTTGGATTTTGGTTTTACGGCAGGTGATAAAGGTAATGCTCAGGGAATGCGGGATACGTTGTCATTGAGCATAAAACTTACAGGAACAACAGAAAAAGGCGCGGATGGCAAAGATAAATATACACCAATAGATAAAGCAACAGCCTTGTTTGTGGCGCAGGCATTCGGATACACCTTATTGAACTCCGATTTCCAGGAAAATGGGGTAGAAAGAAATATAGCAGATGTAAGCATATCCCTGGCTGAAGGCAGCCCTGATGTAACCGTGCGCCTTAGTAAAACTGTTAGTGAAATGAAGCCGGCAAATCTCATAGAAGCGCTTAAGCAGGTAAACCAGTATGGAGGAGAGACAGGTGATGCACTTATAACAAAGGCCAAACAGGTATTTGGCGACGCGCAGGCTACTTTCACAAGTTATTCCCTGAACGCGGAAGCTGTAGGTGGTGAAAGCCTGCAATACAAATATGACAAAGGCCTTTTGTATATAGCGTTTAATAAAAATGAGAACAACCCGATAAGTTATCTTACTAAAATTGAAAATGGCATTATAACGAAGATAATTGTTCAGATGAATGAAGGTTGGGGTGAAAAAACCTATGCCGGATATCAAAGGACTAGCGAAGGGAAATATTTGACATTGTTTGATAATAACTTGCCGCTAGAAATAGGTCCTGATGGAGTTATCACAGCAGGGACAAAAGTTTCATATTGGTATAAGTGGCTTGCGCTTGATCTTGCCAGATTTGTCGGTTATAACTTCGGCCATGAAAACGTGACTTCCAAAATAAGTATTGATTATAATGAAGGGACACAATCAGTTATATCCTGGAATTCAGATACTGCGCAGGCGTTATATGAGGTAAATACCGCTGTGAAAATGTGGTTTAATCCGGTAGCGTGGTATGCAGCATTAACCAAAGGGAAGACTCGATATACGCTTTATCAATTGGAAAAAAGCACAGGATGGACAATAGCGCTTGCTATAGGAGAAGTAGTTACAGACTTGGTTCTTATGGTTGCGACAGCAGGTATAGGAGGAGGCATAGCGGCTGGTGCAAAGCTTGGATTTACGGCTGCTTTGCGTGCTACATTAGCAGCAACTATGAAGGCTATTGGTCAAGTAGCTAAGGCAACTTCATTGCTTGCGAGAACTATGCAGGTAGGCAGGGCCGCTGTTGCTGTGATTAGCTTGCCTTTCAGAATTTTAGGGATAGGGATGGGTTCAGTGGCTGGTTGGGCTGGCAGAGGCATTGCTTCAGGGGTAAGGGTGACAAGTTTGGGTGAAAGAACGATAGGAGGTATTAATACAGTAATCAAGGCCGCGCAAGTTTCGGAATTCTCGCCCTTCTTGAGCTGGAATGGTATAGGTCAACGTATGTCATCTTGGCTTATTAGCTCAATTGCTGGC
>JAQUOR010000098.1 GCA_028717025.1 Candidatus Omnitrophota bacterium
CCGCTGGGATACCTCATAATTCGGCGAAAAAAGAGGAGGAGGCCCTATGCTTACGAGATCTCGATGCAGAGCAGGTAATTCGTCGTAATGATACGCATAGCTTAAGGAGAGATCGTAATCCTGTGTGGTTTTACTGACCTTAAGCGCTGCTACCTGGTTACGCAGGTTTTGTGCCGGTCGCTCAGGCGCGCCAACGGGGATGCCGCTGGCATTATACTGCCGCAGGAGGTATGGTTCCCAGTCAGAACCGGTTTCGGGAATGCGGCTTGCTTCGAAAAAGGGGAGCCATATGATTTCAATATTAAACGGTTCGAACGCGTAATCAAGCTTTGTCATCCAGACGGGAAGTTTGCGTTCCGCCCGCGTTAAATTCAGATATTCGGTCCAGTCCTCAGGCGTAAAATTGTCGGTCGGGTTTATTTCGTCTGATTTTCCCCAGCGTATAACCTGTCTTCCGAGGCGCAGATTAAGGTTGCTCGCAGCGTAATTGAGATAACATTCCCAGAGTTTGAAGCGCTTTTCTTCATCGCTTGTTCCCTGCGCGCTGTTATGTACCAGGTCATATTGTCCATCAAGCGAGAGAAACGAAGAAAAACGTTCGGAGAGCCGCTGCGATGATTCAAGACGCAGGTCCTGGCGCAGTTCGTAGGCGTGTTCCTGCGCGTTATCTTTCTTTCTGTCGAAGTAATTGCGGTTCTGATAGTAACCGTGGATATTTACCCGTTCCCAGAAGTTTTTTTTCTCTGCGTTTGATTTTTCTTCCGTCGAGGCAGGCGCAGCTTGTGGCGTTTCTTTTTCCTTGTGTGTCGAAGCCGGAGCGTCTGTTTTTTTTGCAAGTTGCATGTCTTTCTCGCATTCATCGAGCGCCTGGCGCAGTATTTTTACTTTTGACGGTACGACTGTCTCGGCACAGAAAGCGCTTCTCGGCAGTAACGCGAGAATAGCAATTATAAGAAGAAAACTTTTTTTATACATCAATCAAAGGTTTTCTAACGCTGCTGTTTGCAGATTAAGCTGCTCAAAAAGCTCATCCGAAAGACCGGAATTATACACAACGTTCGTTGTAACGATTTCGGTTTTATGGCCGTCAGCCAGGCTTTCCATGGAGATGTAGAGCGGCGTCCAGATGCCGTCGATTTGTTCGATATCTTTTGCTGTGCCGATTTTAACCAGTTGTCCCTTTTTGTCGAAATATTCAACATATACGCGGATAAAACTTTCTTTGTCCGTCCAGGTACGCATTCGGCTATAGACGGTATTAGCCCCGGGTTTTGCCGTTGCTTCATAAAAATAGCATTCTTTCCCTTCGCGTGCATCATCGCGCGCTGCGGAGTAAGTATAGTTATCGACTTTTAAGTTCTCGAGATCCTCGTAGTTGAAATCAGTTCCGACAAACGTTTGTTCTTTGTCGTTTGTGGCGATGCGGCGTATTTTCTTTAATGCCGGAAGGTAGAGGAATTGCGTATCGTCGGCTCCGGCATTTTCCCGCGTGAGCAGTCCTGTCTGGCGGATATCGGCGGGAGAGCTAAAGCGGATCAGGATTTTGCGTAGTCCCGCATTGTCTTTCATATAACGGTACGCAGAACGCTTGCGGACATACCCGGTCTTATTGGTGAGCACCATATCCCATCGCCATATTTGGTCGTTTCCTGCGTATTGGTTTTTCACTTTCAACTGGATTTCGCGGCCGTCTCCCGGTTCTTGGGATATTCCGGAGGCAGTGAGGCATATATGTCCGGCGATAATGACGGCAAAAAAGAAAGATATTTTTTTTATTACGTTCGACATTATATCAAGCAATTCAAGCTACACTCTGCATAGCCAGCGTTACCTATTATTGTAATACAATTTGGCTTGATGAGAACGAAATTATTTTAAAATTATTACGATGCGCATTATTGATGCGTTCGGCGGCGCATAAACCACGCCTTTTAAGGCGCGCAATATCGAGCGCCTCAGTATAACCCCTACGCGTAAACCCCGGGTTTCAACCCGGAGAAAGCCGAATGGGTTGATTTAATTCGGCGATTCGACGCAACAGTTCTTCGGTTGTGCTTGCAAGGAGCGTTTCGTCTATTTTTTCTTGATGTATTGCTTCGAATGTAAAAGGTTTGCCTACGGTTAAGGTCATGGTGTGCGCGGTGTGCAACTCGAAAGATTGAGGAGAAAGGACATTATCCGCTCCATGTATATATACGGGGATTATGGTAACTCCGGTCGATAACGCAATGCTTGCCGTACCTGTTCCTGGTTTTTTATGCTGCGTTTGTTCTTTAGAACACCATCGTGCAGCCCCTTCCGGGAAAATTACCACCCAGTTATTTTCACGCAATGATTTTTTTACTTTTTCTACGGTCCCGTTGACTACAATGACCGGATATAATGCATAGAACCATTTTAGATACCATATTCTGTAGTTTTCCTTAGAAATCACCCAGCGTACATTGCCGAGATTGCCGTAAAAGGCAGTCCCGATAAGAAGCACATCCAGGTAGCTCGCATGATTTGATACGATAAGTGCGCTATCGACGTGTGGTATATTTTCAAGCCCTTTGAATACGATTTTAAAATTTGCCTTTACGAAAAACCTGGTAATGGGGAAAGCCCACATCCGTAAATATACCGTTTTATGATGAAAAAATTTCAAAAGCCGCACAGGAAACGATAAAACTTCTTTCATTGTCTTTTTAGTTTAGCGTAAACTCCAGCGCGCGTTTATATTACGGATACAATATGTTATTTAGTTTAAAACTTCGCTGCCCAAAAATGCGTAACATAAAAATTATAGCAATTAAACGGGCCATACTCAAGAAGATATTCGTTACGTAGCGGCATCGCGCACCGCCAGATGCGTATCGTTTACCTTTTTGTGAACCATTATTTCGTTACTTTTAATAAAAGATGTAATATAATAATTTTATGCATCTGAAGAAAAAGACCTGTGCTGTCCTATTTTTCTCCAGGGTATTATTAACTGAGAGGTGTGAGCAATGAATTCACCGGATTTTGTTATTTTTATTTTCCAGATCACTACGTTATTGGGGTTTGCCGTGTTTTTTGGAGAGCTGATGCGCAGAACCGGCCAACCGGCGGTATTGGGTGAAATGATAGGAGGAATAATCTTAGGGCCGACCATTTTAGGCTTTATCGCTCCCGGTTTTTATGCCGGATTTTTTCATTATTCCGCCACTGTTACGGCGATGCGTGAGGTAGTGATCAAATTAGGGATGCTATTTTTTCTTTTTATCGTGGGCACAGAAATAGACTTGTTTGCCTTGCAACGCTCAGGAAACAAAGCGCTGTCGATAGGGATTGTCGGGACGCTTATTCCGATTGGCATCGGCGTGGCCTTGACCTATCTTTTTCCAAGGGAATTTTGGGGCTCGCAGGTTCAAAAGTACTTTCTCCCTTTTGCCTTGTTTATCGGAATGAATCTGGCTAATTCCGCAAATCCGGTTATCGCCAGGATTCTTATGGATTTAGGTCTACTGCGAAAAGAAATAGGCACCATTACTATGGCGGCTACCGTCGTAGATGATTTGGTGAATTGGATACTATTTGCCGTTATTCTTAACGTAAGCGGTATTGCCGGCCAGCTAAAAAGTAATTTACCTGTTAATATTGTCGTAGTCTGCATATTTATCATTATCGTATTGTACGGGGGGCGTTGGTTTGGTAAAAAAGCTTTTCCGTGGTTTAAAGCGCACGTGTCATGGCCGGCAGGCATGATTGCTTCTACCACCCTGGCAATTTTTTTAGCCGCTGCCCTTGCAGAGCAGTTTGGCATTCACGCTTTTTTAGGTGCTTTTTTAGTAGGGATAGCCTTGGGCGGAGGATATAACGATGCAGCGAGGAACGAAGTACGGGAGCTTATGACAAATTTTGCACTCAGCTTTTTTGCGCCCATTTATTTTGTGTCACTGGGTTTAAACGTTAATTTTATTTCGAATTTTGATTTCGTGCTCGTATCAGTTATTATCGTAGCAGCGTTTTTAAGTAAGATCGGCGCAGTGACAATAGGAGCCCGGTTAGCCGGCATGCGGTTGAATCGGGAGGTCCTCGCTATCGGTTTCGGATTAAATGCCCGGGGAGCAACGGGTATCATTTTAGCGGGAGTAGGTTTAACCTATGGGCTCATTGATCAGCGCATCTTTGTAGCAATAGTGCTGATGGCCCTGGTCACCTCTTTGGTTTCAGGTCCGATGATCAAGCTCCTGTTGAAACGATAGCTTCGCTTACACCTGATGACAAAGTACATACGCTTGTCTTGTTGCGCCCGGTTTTTCGTTAAAAATTAATTTTTGAACTGCCGAAAGAATCAGCCCACAGAATAATTCATTATTTTTTTATCTTTAATCAAAAATTGTAGTATAATCAATAATAAATCATTTGTTTTTATTGACAATTATTAAATATATAGTATTTTAGAAAGGATAAAATATTGTCATTACCCATTGATGATTCGACTACTAGGGAAAAGATAATCAGCGTTAGAATATGAAAATAATCGTTTGCATAAAACAAGTCCCTGATACCGGCGAAGTAAAAATTAACCCGGAAACCAACACCCTCATCCGCGAAGGAGTTTCTTCCATTATTAACCCTTTCGACATGTATGCTATCGAAGAAGCGATACGCCTGAAAGAAAAATACGGCGCAGAGACGTTTGTGGTCACTATGGGTCCTCCTCAGGCAGAAAGCGCCTTGCGTGAGGCGCTCTCCATGGGAATTGACCAGGCGGTCCATCTTTCCGACCGGGCATTTGCCGGTTCCGACACCTGGGCAACCAGCCTTATTTTAGCAAAAGCCATAGAAAAAATCGGACAATTCGATCTGGTTATCTGCGGTAAACAAGCCGCTGACGGCGATACTGCCCAGGTAGGCCCCGGCATTGCAACGCATATTAATCTGGCGCAAGCTACCTATGTGCGTAAGATCGATGATGTTAATCTGGAAAATAAAACTATCCGGCTGGAACGGCTCCTTGAAGACGGTGTTGAGATTTTAGAGGTAACGCTGCCTGCGCTTATTACCGTGGTAAAAGAAATTAACGAACCGCGTCTTCCCTCGTTGCGAGGTAAGATGCGTGCGCGTACCCAGGCGCTTACGGTCTGGGGGCATAAAGATTTAGGCTTAGCCCAGGAAGATTTAGGTCTTAAGGGTTCTCCTACTCAGGTGGTCAGGATTTTTACTCCGCCGGCAAGAGAAAGAGGGATGGTCCTGGAAGGCGAGCCGGAAGTGATAGTTGAGAAGTTGATGGGAGAATTGAAGAAGCACCTTATATAATATGTGCAGATTATCACAGATATTTGCATCTGTGGTTATGCGCGATTTTTATCTGCGCTTATCTGCGAGCTGACATTATGAACGATCCAATAAAAGTAATAGTCGAAAAATGTATTGGTTGCGGTCTTTGCGTAAAGGCGTGCCCCTTTAGCGCAATTACTGTGGTTAATAAAAAGGCAGTGATTGACCTGGCAAAGTGCAATCTTTGCGGCGCGTGTAAAGAAGCCTGCAAATTCGAAGCAATCGTCATCATCAAGCCCCAGAGCGTTAAGAAGGATTTCTCTTCTTACAAAGACGTGTGGGTGTTCATCGAGCGGGAACAGGAAAAAATCGCGGGCGTCTCGTATGAGCTTTTAGGCCGTGCGCATGGCTTGGCAAAAGATTTGCACGGAAAGGTGGTCGCTGTTTTTCTTGGGGCTAACATAAAAGAAAAAGCTCAGGAGCTTATTTATAAGGGAGCAGATAAAGTCATCTGCGTTGATAAAAAAGAGTTACAGCACTTTATCGCCGAAAATTATGCAAATGTCATCAGCCGCTTGGTTACTAAATACAAACCGGAAATATTTTTGGCGGGTGCCACCACCGCGGGCCGTTCGCTGGTTTCCCGCATCGCGGTGACTATCCGCACGGGTCTTACCGCAGATTGCACCGGCTTAGATATCGATACAGAAAAGAGACTGCTCATACAGACGCGTCCGGCATTTGGCGGCAACATCATGGCGCAGATCATCACCCCCAACTACAGGCCTCAGATGGCAACGGTGAGGCACAAGGTGATGAAGGAATTGGTACCGGATACGAAACGCAAAGGCGAAATTGTCGAAGAAATCATAGACGGCGGCTGTATTGACGCGCGCGTCAAATTCATCGAATATATACAGGAAGAAATTGCCAAAGTAAACCTTGCCGATGCCGACATCATTGTTTCAGGCGGAAGGGGCCTCCAGGAAGGGAAAAACTTCCAGCTCATTCGAGACCTGGCAGAAGCTATAGGAGCAGCAGTAGGTTCATCGCGCGCGGCAGTGGACAGCGGATGGATTTCCTATTCGCATCAGGTAGGACAAACGGGAAGGAACGTCGCGCCCAAATTGTATATTGCCTGCGGTATATCGGGGCAAATCCAGCATTTGGTGGGTATGCAGTCATCAAAAATAATCGTAGCGATAAACAAAGATCCCGATGCGCCGATTTTTAAAGTAGC
>JAQUOR010000099.1 GCA_028717025.1 Candidatus Omnitrophota bacterium
ACTCGATGAAATCAAGAGGTTATCCGTAACACACCCGGAAATTGTGCTTTGCGGAGTAAATTTAGGTCTATACGGAGAGGATCTGCATCCACGCATGAACTTATACACCCTCGTAAAAGAGATACTGGAGATACCTTCGTTGGAGCGCCTGCGTTTAAGCTCCCTTGAGCCAAACCTCATTGACGATGAACTCATATCGCTTTTACGCCACAAGAAAATCTGTCCGCACCTGCATCTGCCGTTTCAAAGCGGGGATGATAGTGTTTTGCGTGCAATGAATAAAAAAGAAACTGTTGCGCTTTATGAAACACTGATTGAAAAAATACGCGCCATAAGGCCTTCGACTGCAATAAGCTGCGATGTCATGGTTGGTTTCCCCGCGGAGAACGAAGAGACTTTCAAAAATACCGTAAATTTTCTAAAACGGGTGCGCCCGATGCGCATGCATATCTTTGTTTTTTCACCCAGAGAAAAAACAAAATTTGCATCGGCAACACCACGCAACAGCGCCCGTATCACCGCACGGGCAAAATCCTTAAAAGAACTCGCATCGACGTTTACTGCCGGATACAACAACATGTTCCGTGGTGCTGTCTTGCATATGGCAACCGAAGAAAAAAAAGGACATTATACGTATGGATATACGGAAAATTACATCAGGGTATGCGTGCGGAAAGAATTACCTTTAGGTAGGATTATCCCCGTCAGGATTGAAGAAATCGATGGCCGCCAAGGGGTGTTTGCGTCAATTTCTCACGCAACAAAATGATGCACGCGCGGATAGAAAATTGCGAAACGCCATGAATCCATCCCGGAAGCAAACTACGTAAATATCATAAAAAATCAGAATTTCCTTGAAGAAAAATTTAAAAATGTTAGGATAAAATACTGTGATCGTTTCTGTGCCGCGCTAAAAATTACCAGGGATCGAGCGCTGAAACGGAAAAAATACAGCCTTTCACGATTTTGTGCAGCTACGTGCATATATTACCGGATGCCACGGATATCAGGAACCAATACGTAATAACAAACGCAATAGACCCATGCATGTTGTTTTTTTGGATCGCGACGGAGTGATAAATGCGTACCCCGGGGATAATGGCTATGTCAAATGCTGGAAGGAATTTAAATTTATTCCGGGCGCTATTGAAGGGATACGCAAATTAAACAGCAAAGGCTTTAAACTCTTTGTCGTCTCAAACCAGTCAGGCGTACGCAAAGGTATTTATCCGGAAAAAGCACTCACCGATATAACCATAAGAATGCTGAAGTCTTTAAAAAAACAAAAAGCCCATATCGACGGCGTGTATTACTGCACCCACCGCTCAGAAGAAAACTGTGATTGCAAAAAGCCGAAAACGGGACTGCTTCATAAAGCATTGGCCGAGCATGCCGTTACCTGCGATGCTTCTTATTTTATCGGCGATTCTTTTATGGACATGAAGGCCGCCCGCGAATTCGGCGCAAAACCGATCCTGGTGCTTTCCGGTAAAGAAAAAATTGCAAACCGCAGTAAATGGGAATTTGAGCCCGACTATATATTTGACAATCTTCTCATTGCGTCTCATTATATCTGCGCACATCATAGCGACAAAGGGCTTAGTGCCGGCGCATGACACATGACAGCAAAACGATGAAAACATTACTTATCCATGCTTCGTTCGGCGAAGGACACAAAAAAGCAGCGCTCGCCCTTCAGGATTTTCTTGATGCCCCCTGCAAAGATCTCCTCGAATTTTGCCACCCCGTTATACGAGAAATTTATTCCTCAGGATATACCTGCATCACCGATTACTTTCCCCAGTTTTGGAAATTACTGTTTTTTTCGACATGCAACAAGGTCATAGACGCGTGGCTCGAGGTCTTACATCGTTTTCTTTTTTCGTCTTTCTTTAAATATTTACGGGACAGCCGGCCGAACGTCATCATTACGACGCATTTTTTCGCGTACCCTTTCGTTTCGAAACTTAAGGAAGAACTCCAGCTTAAAGTTGTTTCTGTCGTAACCGACTTGCATGCGCACCCGCTCTGGGCGCACGAGGTAGTCGACTATTATATTGTCGCCGCGAAAGAAACTAAGAATGATCTGATTGCCCAGGGAATCGATGAGCATAAGATCATCAGCGGCTATGTGGCATTACGCGAAGGTTTTCTTACTGAATCGGATAAGAACGCATTGCGGCAAAAATTTTCTCTTGATGAAAGGCCCTGTCTTCTTTTTGTTTCCTCGCGACGCGGAAAATTTCCCTATTTAAAAGCAGCATTACCTCGTTTATGCCGCACGTTTAACGTTCTGGTTATTTATGGTGATAATCTTGGGCTTAAAAAAAATCTCGAAAAGTGCCGACAAAAATCGCTTAAACTATTTCCATTCTATGAAAATATCTGGGAGTTCTTTGATCTTTGCTCAATTGTTATCACCAAACCCGGGGGCCTGACTATTTTTGAGGCCCTCTATAAGAAAAAGATGTTTGTTTTTACTCATTATATTCCCGGCCAGGAAAAACAAAATATGGAGTTATTACATAAGTATGGTTTAGGGAAGTTTGTCCGTAGCTCAAAAGAAATGATTGACGCCATCGAACATCTCGCAAGGCAACAAACTTCGCTTAACGGCAGTTACCCTCTCTGCGTTAAAGATATCCGTACGATCATAAAAGAAACAATTGACCAAATACACACAAACACGCATCCTAAGGCGGTAAAATAACATAAGGCTGCCTTAAACCGCGATACGCAACAGTAAACACTCCTTAAAAAAATCGCAGCAACCCTCATGAATTACAAAATTGCAAAAATAACCTTATCGTCACTGGAGGATAGGGAGTTCGATTACAAAATCCCCGAAGGAATGCAGTGCCAAAGGGGCCTGCGCGTTCTCGTGGATTTCAGAGGAAAAAAGACTGTCGGGATTATTACCTCCCTGGCGAAAGAATCAAAGTTTCCAACCCTAAAACCTATCATCGATGTCCTTGACGAAAAACCCCTCTTAAGCGCCGAGCACATGGAGTTTGCCCGCACGTTAAGCAAACTATATCCATACCCGCAAGGAACATTTTTGTTTATGATGTTGCCTTCGGCGCTTAAAAAACGCAAGAAAACAGATGCAAACGTAATCAACGAATCTGCCTCGCACGATTCGCCTGAAAAAATATTCATTCAGGGAAATAATTTCCAGGAACGGTATGATGTCTGGAAAAAAAGTATCCATAAGGAGTTACGGAACGGTTCGGTGCTTATCTGCTTTCCTCAGCGGGCTTCTCTGACTGCCGCAGCCGAAATTATAAAAAAAGATTTTCCGCAGGAGCTCACGATACTCCACAGCTACGAGAAGGAAACGGAACTTTTAAAAACCTGGATGAACACCCGCAAAAATGCGCTTATTCTGGGGACACGAATCTCTATCTTTTATTATCCCCACGATTTAAAGCTTCTGGTGGTAGAGGAGGAAAACAGTCCTTACTACTTCCAGGAAGAAAAGCCTTATTACCATTTATTGGATGTCGCACTTGCTCTACAGAAGTTAAAAAACATCAACCTTGTGTTAAGCGCCGACTATCCGGCACTGAAAACATATCATCTCATCAAAGAAGACATCATTACGCTCCAGGAAAAAAAAGAGGAAAAGAAAGAAATACGGGTAGTGGGTGCAGGCGAATATACCCATTCCCGTTTGATAAGCCCCTTGATACGCGAACTATTACGCAGAAACATCGCTGAAAAGAAAAAAACGGTAGTCCTCTGGAACAAGAAAGATTTCGCGCGCGTCATCATGTGTTCATCATGCGGCCATACCTATACCTGCCCCCGTTGTTCAGGGTTTTTACATTTATCGGTCACGGATAACGCAGGGATATGCCCCTATTGCAATCACCGTGAAAGCCTCCCCCCGACATGCCCGCACTGCAACAGCGGCCGCTTAAAAGGAGTAGGGGTAGGCATCGATAAGCTCCTTGCTGTCTTAAAACGCGAATTTCCTGAGGCAAAAATCAATATGCTCGAAACGCACACTTCGGAAAGCCAGATAATTCTTTCGACCTTAAAAATCCTCAACGCACCGATAAGTTTCCAAAATTTTCATGAGGGGATCCTTCTCGATACCGATATGCTTTTGTCACGCCCGGAATATGATGCGACTTTTTCGGCGTTCTTAAATATAAAAAAACTTTCCCGCTTTTTTGCCGATGCATTATACCTGTGCACCCGCAACAGCAGCCACTATCTTTTCGCGCATTTAAACGACAGCTGGCACGGCTTTTATGAACGGGAACTTACCCTTAGAAAGGAACTCAATCTACCTCCTTTCGGTTGCCTTGTAACAATTACGCTACGGGCCGCTCATGAAAATAAACTTTGCAATGCTGCCAATGATTTATATAATAGATTACAGAAAAAGGGCCTCGAAATTTACGGTCCGTTTGCCGGTCAGCCGTTTAAATTAAGAGGGAAATTCCGCTACTCCCTTGTCATTAAGTCAAACGAGGCCCAAGATACGCAGAAAATCGTCAAGGAAGAAATCAATGTGAAACGTTTCCGGTTCCAATACGCCCTCGTGATAAAATGAAATTCATTTATTTTGGAAGCTCACATTTCTCGTGTACCGTTTTGCGCGATCTTTACGAACATGACCTCGTTCCTTCCCTCATCGTCAGTCAACCCGATAGACCCCAGGGAAGAGGACTAAAAGTAGCGCCCATGGAGGTAAGTATCTTTGCGACTAGCCACGCCCTGCCTTTGATTAAACCTTCTTCCTTAAAGGATAAAGAGATCATTGAAGAGCTTACAAAACAAAATCCTGATTTGTTTATTCTTGCCGATTACGGAAAGATCCTTAGGGCCGAAGTACTTAAAGTTCCTGCGATAATGCCTCTGGCAGTGCACCCTTCGCTGCTTCCCCTTTACCGGGGCGCGGCACCGGTGAACTGGTCTTTGATAAACGGCGAAACCCATACGGGCGTAACAATATTTAAAATGAGCGAAAAATTAGATTCCGGTGAGATACTGACGGCAAAACGTATACCGATTAACGAAAATGACACAAATGTTTCGCTTCTTACCCGCTGCGCACACCAAGGCGCAGATGCCCTCATAGAAACAATAGAAAAGGTTAAGAACAACGACTATACGCTTACCCCCCAGGAAGACTCCCGTGCCACCTATGCTCCTAAACTAAAAAAGACGGACGGTCTCATTAAATGGGAATCTGAAGCAACGGCCATATATAACCTGATACGGGGAACCTTCGGATGGCCCAGCGCCCACACTTTCTTTAAAAAAACACTGATACAGATCATGGGAGCAAAAGTCATACCCCAGGAAACGCTCCTTGCGCCCTCTACGGTTATTGCCATACATAAAGAAGGCATTACGATTGCCGCAGGCAAAGGAAGCATCCTGCTGACAAAGCTTAAACCTCAGGGCAAAAAAGAAATGGATGCGTACGCATTCGTATTGGGACACTCTCTACGCGTGGGTGAAAAATTTGTTTAGCAAGAAACACGTAAATAATGGATATGCGATGTCACGCATTTATTTCCGGCAACGTTCAAGGAGTAGGGTTTCGCTATACCAGCCAAGCGCTGGCGCATACGTATACGCTTAAAGGCTGGGTGATGAATTTAAACGACGGCAGAGTAGAGCTGGAAATAGAGGGAGACATAAGCGATATCCGTAATTTCCTGCAGGACCTTAAAAACGAATTTAAGGAATATATACGCGACATCGAAACTAATGAATCGGCGCATACCGGCGCATACAGCGATTTTAAAATCCGGTTTTCTTAAAGAGCTGCGTGCACGATGCGTCGCAAGGCGGTCACGATAATACGATGCGATACGGAATCTTCTCCGACGTTCACAGTAACATTGAAGCATTTACGGTAGTCCTTGCGTACTACGAAAAAGAGGACATCGACAAGTACATTTTTTTAGGCGACATTCTCGGGTATGGCGCAAACCCAAAAGAAACGATCGCCTTACTTAATGATTTAGATCCTGTCTGCATATGCGGCAATCATGACCGGGCAGCGATAAATAAATTCGACGTCCGGTTTTTTAATCCTCCTGCCCGCACTGCGATCCTCTGGACAAAAAAGCAACTTTCGCGGGATGACACGCGTTATTTGAACGGTTTTTCTCTCACCTATGAAGAACCGCATTTTATCTGCGTTCATGCAAGCTTAAACCATCCTGAAAAATTCAATTATGTCTGGGGCATAACCGAGGCGGGTCTCAATTTCCCGCTTTTTCGCCAACAGATATGTTTTATGGGTCATTCCCACAAAATGGGAGGATACATCCTCAAAGACAATAACGTTTCGTATTTGTATGAACAAACGATTACGCTTGAAACCGGGGCACGCTATATTATTAATGCCGGAAGCGTGGGGCAAACGCGCGACAGGGATCCGCGCGCAAGCGCATGCATCTACGACAGTGATAAAAACCTGATAACCTTTACGCG
>JAQUOR010000100.1 GCA_028717025.1 Candidatus Omnitrophota bacterium
GAAGCAGACAACACCGAAAACGAAAGAGAAAGAAAGAAAAAAGCGTTGGAAAGAAACGGTTCTAATTCCTTTTTTTGCTGCTCATTAAGCAATACTTTCCGTAAAACATATATACTAAGCTTGGTCCATGCCATAACAGATTCTATCATGCGCTGCGGTTCTTCGACGGTGACGTATGCTTCAGGAAAATCGAAAGTTCTGCGTTTTGATCCTGGGGGTTGGATAAATGAGAACAAAAGAATGTCGGGGTTATATGTTTTGAGTCCCTTTAAAATTATAGGAATAGCTGCGGGCAGCGGCATGTCATCATCGGAAAAAAACCATACATATTCCGAATCTGCCTGTTCATATAAAAATCGTACATTCGCATCAAATCCTATATTTTCCGGCTGCCGGAAATATTTTATTTTTTTATCGGCGGCCAGGATTTTTGACATTACCTTAAAAGTATTATCTGATGAACTATTGTCACTTACCATGGTCTGAACATAGCCGTCCATTCCGGAGGAAAATATATCAGCGCGTAATGTATTAAGCAAACGCGATAATTTATTGGCGCGATTATAAGTAGGGATGCAGATAGAGAGAAAAGGCTTCATGGCAAACGGTAATCCTTGACAAGTGTCAACATCTGGTTATCGTACAATAATATATTTTGATTCCTCTTTAATCGTATCCATTGAACTAAATGCGGGCGCATACCCTATACGGGCCGCATTCTTATAAGTTGAATAGTAAATATTTTTTGAGCCGGTTGCGCTGGTATGGCCTAAGGAATTGCCTATCGTATATTGTAAATCATATTCCAATGAAAAATAATCGAGAATCTCTTTTTTTGCGGCAGGCCTGGCGCTTGTTACATCGAGTGCCGTATTAATCTTTCCGGCAGCAATGCATTTTTTTACTATCGAGTATACATCCGAAGGATGTACATAGTCGCGGATAAAATCTTTACTGTCGGTGACAAATACTCTCTTCTTAAGAATGCAGTCAAGTATTTCGGTGATAAAATAGCCATCCGTCAAATCGATAAATCTGCTGAAGTAGGAGAAAACTCGAAGATCAATAATTTTCAGGCCGTTTAAGGCTCTATGTTTCGCCTCGGCGTTAAGCCTGGCAATAGCATAATAATCTTCGGGCATAATATGATTTACCCTGATGTTGTTAGTAGTATTTTCTTCTGCGGGTGCTAAAAATTCCCTGCCGTACACTGCACCACTGCTGAAACTGATGTAAAGGGTATCGGCCCGATCAGACAGATATTCGATAGCCAAGTTGTCATATTCTTCGGTCACCGTGAACCAGTCGGCATAATGCCCTTGCAGCTTATTCAGCGTTCCCACTCCAACGCAATTGATTATGACATCGTATGGATATTTTGTAACATCTTCGTAACCTTGGTGGATAATCCTGTCTCCTCCGGGCACTTTTCTTAAACTTTCAAGAAAACTGTTTATTTTGCCGGCAAAGCGCGTATACAGATGTAAGCTGAACTCTCGGTCTGCAGAAAAATTATTGATCAATCCTCTGGCGATGTGAGAATTTGCACCAAATATGGCAATTTTTATTTTTTCCATTAATAGAGCGTTATTATTTCATTATTTAATTTGAGGACATCTTTAATCTGCCGCGCAATTTCTTCCTGATAAGAATAAGTGGATATCAGTATAGGGATATCTTTTTCCTGAATATTGCCGGGTGATTTTATCGTTATCCCGTGTAACTCTTTCCCGACATATCGCTTATTCGAATCGACAAAATATGCTATTTTTGAAAGATCCAATCCGGAACCGATAAGCCTTTGGGTATGGGTACCTACTCCCCATACAATTATTTTATTTTTATTTAATAATTTTTCTTGAATGCTCTTCCTTATTTCTAAATCGATCTTGGAACATTTGGCTATATAATTTCCTACAGTTAATTCGGAAACATCGTCTTTGATGAGCGCGTAATTCTTCTCTTCTGTCTTGGCCGATACTACAAGGATGTCGGGATCCGTAATCAAATTTAATTTGCTTTCGCCCTGTTGCATTTCAAGCACCTTAAAAGAAAACGATGATAACAAATTCCTCATAGAGTACTGTGAAAAATAGTTGATATGTTCGATGCTGAATTGTTGAAAGGGTGCTGATGTGTATGCCTCAAACCTTTCTGCATCGGGAACTTCTACAAACAACAATCCTTGATCTTTTAGCAATGACCTGATTTTTCGCATTGCACTACTGAAATCGGCCAAATGTTCTACGATAGCGGATAAAATAATCAAATCAAATTTTTCGTCAGTACTGAAATCAGAGATAGCATTGACCGTGGCCTCAATACCATATATTTTCTTTGCAGTTCTCACGCATGATGCCGACGGGTCAATTCCGGAAAGATTGGAATAGCCATGCAATTTAAATATAGACAGTAAGGCACCCGTGGAACAACCTACATCCAATATGCGTGCATGGGTATCGGGTACATGGGGAATCAGAAAATTAACAATCTTTGTAAAATGTTCAATGTAATCGCTTGAAACAATACCATTATTATGGTTGAATTCATATTTAGACATTACTCTATAATAATCATTAAAATCTGCCTGTGAGGGAATATTATCGGCATACACAAACCCACAATTTTTGCATACCACAACATCATAATTTTTTATTAAAGAAATAACGTTGTTATGAAAATCCTGCGTATAGAGCTTACGCTTTTCAATGCAGGAACAGATAGGGCACACTCTATTCATATAATTTCTTAAGGCGCGGGGTATCGTTGTTTAAAACATCTTCCGGAAACAATCTATATTTGATAATGCTGCATTGCGCACACACCGCAGCCGCATTTTTGGTCCCCTCGAGCATTGTCCGCCTGAATTGCTGAAACTGTGTGCCGTTCCATATTTCGCGTACCGACTGCACATTGCAATCCCCCATGATCTTTGGATATTCGAAAGAATAGCAAGGAACGACTTTCCCGTCGGGATTAATCTGAAGCGTAAAAAATGGTTGTGGGCAAATTTGCACTTCCGAAACGGGCAACCCGAACTGAGTGAGCGATATGGTATTATTTTTTAACATGGTTGCATAATCCACGCCTGAATGGATAGGAACCACATGTTCAACGGCGATAGTATCGCACATATCTCCGAAAATTTTGTAGAACTTGTCTTCGTCATCCTTACCGTCCAATGCATAATCTACAATTTTGACATATACATGCGTATTACCTTTATGTTCAAAAAAGTAACGTAAATTTTTAACGAATTTCTCAAAATCTATATTTATTCCGCACATATCGCGGTATTTGCCTTTTGTTGTACCTTGGATAGACACCACCAACCTTGAAAGACCGGCCGATACCAGCGAATCTGACACGCCTGGAGTCAAAAGGGATGCGTTGGTAATAATTTCCACTATATGCGCGGTATTCTTTGAAACCGCATATTTAACCATCTCCGCGATATTTTTATGTAAAAGCGGTTCCCCTATACCCACGATACGCAATACTTTCACTTTGTGTGAAAACATAGCGATATCATCGATGCATTTTTTATATAACACAAAATCCATAACTTCTTTATCTGAAATAAAACCCCGCTTCGTTTTGTCTATTGAAAAAATGCAATATTTACAAGTAAAATTACAGGCATACACTGGAAATATCTGAACCACAAACGGGGTATCCAAAGGAAGTACTTTTGCGAGCATCTCACGTTTGCCGCCCGGAGCCTTACCGCTGATGTCTTTTGCTTTCATATATATTTTTTATATATCTGGTGAACTTCAAGCAGATTATCGGGACAAGAATCATGCCACATAAGATAGCCCTTGTCTTTGGCGGAAAGTCCTTTATTGTGCGGAACGAATGTGCCGGGAAGAAAACACTTGTATAAAATCGAAATGAAATGACTTCTTGTTTCACGCTCAGGATGGATAAGTTGGTTTAGCGCTAACGGAATTTTGTCAAAACTCATACGTGTCCCTATTTCATTTTCGGCTACTTTTTTAACTCTCGCTTCCAATGTTTCCTTGTGTCTGACGATTCCGCCCGGCAAATGCCACCCGTGACCCGCATATCGATCGTCTCTCCACGATAAAAGCGTGCGCCCACGCTCATCCTTTATAAGGAGATCAACGTTTACCAATGGAATGAGCCGGCTGATAAAAAGAAATAGTTCTTCGGGCAAGCCCTTTGATGGATCCGAAACGTGCGTATCAAGAACCGCTATGGCATCTGAAATATCCATATAAAGGTCTCCATGCGTAAAGACGGTATTTATTCCTTTAAAGTTTTATGAAATTGTTTTAAGGTTATATCCTCTTCCGTAAACACCTTCGAACAAGGAACCGGTAAAGGCTTGTGATATACCTTGCTTACTATATACTTGTCGATGAAATTCCTGTCTTGCGCAATAAGACAGGTGTCAACGTGTTCGCCAAAGAATTTAATATTCAGCCCTCTTTGGATGATGTCCTTTAGTGGCTCTTCAAAGACGTTCCCTATAGAGACATGAATATACGGACAAGGCAATACATCGCCATAGTGCGTGACAGAAACCATACCTTTAACTGCTATGCAACCTAAATTAAGCCCATATGCAGGGGTTAAATGCGTAAAGACATTGTGCTTTTTCTCAAGCTTCCTCATATAATCCATATCATCATTATCGACGAGAACGTCAAAATTTCCTTCCCAGGCACCAACCGGTTTTGCGTAGGTCACAAACACCCCTATACCCTTTTTATTGAAATATTCAACAAATTTTATAAACTCTTGTGTACGCAGCCTCTGCTTAGTAACGACGGTTTGTATAAAAATATCCAAACCTGCATTCAGGGCCGCATCAACAGCCCTCATTGCTCTTTCATGAGACCCCTTCGCTTTTCTGAAACTGTCATGCGCGTTCGCATCAAGACTATCGATGCTTAATTGAATCCTATCAACTCCTACACTCTTTATGTGCTGAGCTCTTTTTTCATCCAAGAACCAGCCGTTCGTGTCGCAGTTGATATAAAACTTGCGAGGATCAATGGCTTTTACCAGCGCATCGAAATCATTAAATACCAGTGGTTCTCCACCGGTGATCACGAAACGTGCAAGCCCCATTTCATCCGCCTGCCGCGCGAGGTCCCTTACATCGGCCATGGTAAACGACCGCCTATCTTCTTTACCTTGAAATTTTTTGATAGAACAATGTTGACAACGGAAATTACACGCGTAATTATATTGGAACTGGATAATAGCAATACTTTCTCCTCGCCGTATTTTCTCATCGAACTTCAGGATCTTCTCATATACATACGGTTTCTCTTCTTTAAGCTTGTTCCTCTTTCTTATTTCCTCTGATTTTAATTTTTCAACTGTCATGGTACCTCTTATTTCTCTATAGGCGTTATAATCATGTTTGCGCTAAATTCTTCTCTGCTTAGAAATGGCCATAAATCTTCCATGGGTTTAGACACAATAGAACCATCAGCCAACACTTCTGAGGAAAGCCTTGGAGCGGTAGGCAATAACGGGTCTACCATAACTTCGCAGACAACCGGACCTTCTGTTTCTAAAACGTCCTTTACGTGCTGTTCGATGCTGTCATGATTGAATATTTTTACGTTCCGCAATCCGTAGGCAAGGGCTACTTTTGAGGTATCCGGAAGAGTCAAGCCGCTTGAGGGGTCACAGCAGACATAATGACCTCCGAAGTGTTTTTCCTGAGTCGCCCGTATCGAGGCGTACCCATTATTATTTAAGACGAATATTTTTAGGGGTAATTGCAATCGTGCGACCGTTTCCAGCTCTTGAATGTTGTGCTGCAGGCCCCCTTCTCCTATGATACTGACGGTCCGTTTTTTCCCGCTTGCAAGACAGGCGCCAATACTTGCAGGCAGGCCAAATCCCATAGCCCCTAACCCCGGTGCATTGAAGACCCGTTGGCCTTTTTTTATTCTAAAGGCCTGCATGGTAATTTCACTGCAACCCCCGGAACTGCCGGGGATGCACACGTCATTACTCGTCATCAGCTCGGATAAAATATCTACTAAAATATACGTATTGACATATTCTTTTGCGTTCCGGTATTCAGGCAAAACAACCGGATATTTGATCTTCCATTGTCTGCAACGGGATATCCACTGAGAACGGTCTTTACCCTTAACGGCATCTTTTCGTGCGATAAGCCCATCGAGAAAAACCTTTGCGTCCGCGCACACAGGAATATCTACATTCATCTTTAACTTTTTTATTTCTGCAGCGTCGATATCGACTATGATTTTCTTGGCTCCCCGGCAAAAATTATGATAGTTGAATCCAACTTGTGCGAGATCCAATCGGGCGCCTATAGCAATAATCAAATCGCAATTCTGCTGGATAAAATTCGCTCCACGCGAAGCAATAGCCCCCGGTCTTCCAAAGAACAATTCGTGGTCTTCCGGCAAAAAATCTATTACTTTCCAAGTAGTCAAT
>JAQUOR010000101.1 GCA_028717025.1 Candidatus Omnitrophota bacterium
AACAATCGGGTAATATGCCCGATAGGTATATAAACGGGGAGCAAATTAATCTATTTATTATGAGCACAATAGATATAATTATAGTTACCTACAATGCGAAAAAAACGCTTGCGCGCTGTCTTTCGAGCGTAGTGAGATATACGCATAATTTTGATTATCAAATTACAATCGTTGATAATAAAAGTACCGACGGCACATTGGAGTATCTTAAAAAGTGTAAAATGAAGATAAATTTAATTAACAACAGAAAGAATTTTGGCTTCTGTAAAGCTGCCAATATAGGCTTAAAAAATACCGTAAACAAATATATAGTTTTTCTTGATGACGATGCGACAGTGACCGAAGGATGGTTAGAGGGGCTGTACGATCAGATAAAAATGAGCCCAAAAGTAGGGATAGTCGGCGCTAAAATTGTTTTCCCGAACAAAAGGATTTGCTCTGCCGATTACAGCATTTTCCTGCGTCAGTCGCCCGGAAATTATGAGGTTGATCGGGGGCAAAGAGATTATATAAAAAAAACCGATGCGCTCATTGGTACGTGCTGGCTTATGCGCAGAGAGGTTATACGCGATGTCGGCTATTTTGATGAAAATTTTTTCCCGTGTCAATACGAAGATATAGATTATTGTCTGCGTACGAGGTTGGCGGGCTATACAATAATCTATAACGGAAAGGTGACTGTTGTCCATCATAATCTTTGTCGAGATGGGGGGCGATTCGCAAAGAATAGAGATAAATTCTCAAAAAAATGGAAAAAATCTCTTTCAAAGTTTCCCCTTAAAAACAGTAGTCCTGTGGACAAGCATATTGCCAGGGGGCTTGATTTTTTCAAGAAGAAAAGATTTAAACAGGCACTTATTGAATTCAAAAAGCCCACGTTAATCGATCCAATATTTTCTGAACCGCTTCTTGTAGGCAGAGTATTGGAAGAGATGGGTAAGTATGCTGATGCGATTTTGGAATATAAAAAATTTCTCAGGTTGAATGATCTGCACTTTGCAGTTTATTGTCATCTTGGATTTTGTTATGAAAATCTCGGCAAGATCAAGATTGCACAGAAACTATACATGAAGTCAATATATTATAAGGAAAAATTTTTCTCCGGTAGAAAGGCTGTCCAATGCATCGAAAGACCTATATAAATAATTATCTTAAGATAAAAGTTTTCACCAATAGCAAAAGAATTGCCCGCTTGGTTGATAATTTCTTGGATTTCGGCAATGATACCCGGCGTAAACCCAGGATAGCAATAGAATTCCATTTGAATGAGGATTCACGCAAAAAGCCGGGATATACAAAGAAAATTTTTTATCGCCATTGGTTCGATGAAAACAAAAACCTTACGTCTTTTTTTGGCGGTGCAATGGCAACAACGACTACAAATCCTAGAACCGGCATCGTTCACGCAACTATCGTTGATTATCAAGAATCATTTAAGGAAGGTACCTTGGATTTTATCTTCACCCATCCATTACGTTTTATTTTATCCCATCACGGTCTATTCTTTGTTCATGCCGCAGTGGTCTGCAAAGGTAGCGATTGCGTGATAATCAGCGGGCCTCAGAATAGCGGTAAAAGTACGGTTTCCTTAACTCTTGCTCAGAATGGATTCAGTTTTTTAGCTGATGACGATTGCTTTTTCAAGTTATGGGAAAATAGAATAAGATTATTCCCTTTTCCTACAAAGATGGGTTTACACGATACAATTATTGATAAATATCCTAAAGTTAATAAGTGCCTCGTAAAGAATTATCGTTATGGCAAGAAGAGGCGTTTTTCTTTCAGTTCTGTCTATGGGAACCACGGCGGCACTGAGGTATTGGGATGCAAAACGATTCTGTTCCCGAAGCACCAGGCCGCAAATAAGGTTTATGCCAGAAAGATATTAAAAGACGAAGCTTTGGCCAGATTAGCCAGAGAAAATTCACTTTTTTACTCAATGGAAAAAATTCAGAGCGAAAGCTTTTGGGCCTTGCATAATCTTACGAGGAGCGCCAATGCTTACGAATTTTTCTATAATGATAAAAGTCTCAATAAAATCCCCGAGATAGTAAATAAGATTTTTTGATGCTTTTCATTGTACCAGAACCAACAACGATAAATTTATTACACAAAACCAAAACATTTAAGCTCGTGAAGGAATTTTATGCAGGGTTCTAAAGGTATAAAAGATGACGTTGCTTTTGTTCTGCTTAGACAGGCTGTGGAGCGCGGTCAACGTATCGAGCTTGAAGTGGCTAACGAAAGCGCAAGTATGTACCCTTTACTTGTTGCGGACGATGTCGTTACTATTGCGCGAATAGAGCCTAAGAATATGGTAAAAGGAGATATCGTAGTGTTTAGAGCCGGGGATAATCTGTGCATGCATCGTTATATCCGTAAACTCCGTAGAGACAAAGACCGGGTAGAATTTTTAATGAAAGGGGATAATACGCTGAATGTTGATACGCCGGCAATCATGCCTGAAGATATACTGGGTAGAGTTGTGGCGATAAAAAAAACTAATTTAACAATAAATATGGAAAGCGGTTTTTGGAAAATAAGTAATTATCTGATAGCGCTGGTCTCTATTGTGCAGCTAACAATAGTTATGGTCGGCAAGGGTCTTATACCAATTCTTTGGAAAAATAAAAAAACCGCAGTTTCTCTTAAGGGCAGAAAGTTTTTGTTGCTTTCTTTGTATTCCTTTGAGAGGCTTATCCTGCGTGTGTATAGAATTCTCTTCGTCGGTGTGCGGCATGGCAGCAAATCACATAAACAGTAACACTGGCTGGCCGGCATTTTCATCTCATTCCAACCTTAGCAGCGACTTGATATTGTCCAAGAGTTTATCCATCTCAAAGGGCTTAGGCATATAGCAATCTGCGCCGATGACCCTGCCTATTACCCTATCGGTATCCGAATCTTTGGCGGTGAGCATGATTATGGGCAATGTTTCATACTGTTCTTCTTTGCGTAATTCTTTGCAGACTTGTTCCCCGGGTAAACCGGGCAGTTTCAGATCAAGAAGAACAAGGTCTACTCCGGAAGTCCTTGCCTTGTATATCCCCTCATAACCATCAGAGGCAGAAATAATTTGAAATCCTTCCATTTCCAGCTTTATCTGAAGACTCCTTACGATGTCTTTATCGTCGTCTATGACTAAAATTTTTTTCCTTTCCATCGTATCTCCTTTTATTATTTCTGTGAATAACTTCTTACGGTTTTACAGTACAACCTATTCCATTATACTTGTACTATCTAAATATATTTCGGTCAATTGGTTCTTTCCTCTATTCATTGACTTTATTCGCCTCAGGAAGAGGCGCACGTGGCCGTTGTAAGGCTATTTCTTGCTATTGCGAGCTGCCAACAATTCCCCATGACTTTTCTTAAAGATATGCTACAATAATTCCCTGCTATGAAGCCGAATTTCATTACCGAAATCATTGACGAGCACAACAAGGCCGGCCGGTTCTCTCAAAAGGTCCATACCCGGTTTCCGCCCGAACCTAACGGCTATCTGCATATTGGTCATGCAAAATCAATTTGCTTAAATTCCGGTTTAGCCTGCCAGTATAACGGAAAATTTAACCTGCGTTTCGACGACACTAATCCCTGCAAGGAAGAACAGGAATATGTCGATTCCATCATAGAAGATGTACGTTGGCTGGGCGCTGACTGGCAGGAGCGGCTTTTTTATGCCTCTGATTACTTTGAACAGATGTATGAGTATGCGGTTATGCTCATTAAGAAAGGGAAAGCCTACGTCTGCGATTTAAATGCCGAGCAAATACGCCAGTCTCGCGGCACGCTCACCACACCAGGTAAAGACAGCCCTTTTCGTAGCCGCAGTATAGAAGAAAACCTGGATTTGTTTACGCGCATGCGCAACGGTGAGTTTCCTGACGGCGCTAAAACCTTACGGGCGAAAATAGACATGGCGCATCCCAACTTTAACATGCGTGACCCGGTGATGTACCGTATTTTGCACAGCGACCATCATCGCACCAAAGATGCCTGGTGCATATACCCCACGTATGACTGGGCGCACGGCCTGGAAGATTCCATAGAAGGCATTACCCATTCCGTGTGTACCTTAGAGTTTGAAAACCATCGGCCTTTGTATGACTGGTTCCTTGAACAATTGGAAATATTCCACCCCCAGCAAATAGAATTTGCCCGCCTTAACATAACCTACACGGTATTAAGTAAACGGAAGCTGCTTGAACTGGTACAGACAAAACTGGTAAACGGCTGGGACGATCCGCGCATGCCCACTATCGCGGGGTTGCGTCGCCGCGGCTTTCCCGCGCAAGCAATCCGTGATTTTTGTGAGGAAATCGGCGTTGCCAAATTTAACAGCACTATCGAGGTAAGCATACTTGAGGAAGCGGTACGTACCATCTTAAATAAAACGGCGCAACGGGTCATGGCAGTATTGCGACCGCTTAAAGTCGTTATCGTAAACTATCCGCAGAATCAAACAGAAGAACTTGATGCCGTCAATAACCCCGAAGATAAAAATGCCGGCACCCGTAAAGTGCCTTTTTCCCGTGAATTATACATAGAAAAAGATGATTTTCGCGAAAATCCTCCCAAGGAATTTTTCCGCCTCTGCGTAGGTCGAGAAGTACGCCTGCGCTACGCGTATCTTATTACCTGCGTTAAGGTAATTAAGGATGCAAGCGGCGAAATTACCGAATTGCATTGTACCTATGATCCGGCAACGCGCGGCGGCGATGCACCGGACGGAAGAAAAGTAAAATCAACCATTCACTGGGTTTCTGCTCAGCAGGCAATAAGTGCCCCGATAAGGCTTTACGACCGGTTGTTTACAAAAGCAAACCCTGAAGACACTCAGGGAGATTTTAAAACCGGCATTAATCCGCAATCATTGGAAATCATCCAATCCTGTAAACTCGAGCCTTCCCTTGGGGCCGCGCAGCCGCACACCTGTTATCAATTCGAACGTCTTGGTTATTTCTGCGTGGACGCAAAAGATTTTGCAGCCGGCACTTTGGCCTTTAACCGCACCGTCACTTTGCGGGATACCTGGGCAAAAATCGAAAAAGCCATTGAGAGGAAAACCGCGCCTAAGAAGTAAATCGTTAGAAATCGATAAACACATCTGGTAAAGATGTTTCTTACGACACGTCTTTGCGAAAAAATAAAGTTACCGAGAACCGGAGATAAGCAATGTACGTAGAAGCTTTCTTGATGGATCTTTTTTTTACCTGTTTGATGGAAACAGCCGTTCTGTTTCTTATGGTGAGGCTGGTCTTTAAATATCGAAGAGCAACGCACTCTAACGCTTTATTATTTTTCCTCGGTGTACTTTGCTCTTTAACAACGTTGCCGTACTTATGGTTCGTTTTCTCGTATTTTATAAAGGCACGCGTACTGTATCTTTCCTTGGGAGAGAGCGCGGTGACGCTGGCGGAAGCTATCATGTATTATTTCTTCCTTAAGATAGGCATAAGGAGATCGATACTCCTATCGCTAATCTGCAATGGCGCATCATTGTTGGGAGGCTATATGGTCAGTTCTTGCTACACCGCCTTTCATTGAACGTGAAACGATGAGGGCATAACGGCTTCCTTGCGTTCGTTATATTACGTAGATGGCAGCGATTGCGCAGGGTATCCCTATTGATATTTAAGATAATAGTTATATAATAATCCCCGATTCAGCGAAGTATTAACTGCTATTCTGCAAAAATGTGTTTTTCCGTTTTCTCCGAATGCCGGCAATCTGTAAAAGCCTTTTTGGCTTTGTGTCGTCGATAAATTTCTTTCCTTACTATTCTAACCGTTGATTAAGGGTGCAGCGCTACCGGCACGGTCTTGTTATCCGCGTACCACACGGACCATAATTTCCATGAAGAAGAAACCGATAAAAGTTAAAAATACTTCCTCGCCAAAGAACGTTGCCGCGGTATATAAAAAATTGGCGGGACTTCCGGGTTACGGAGCGTATTGTTATACTCTTGATGATGAAGAAATATTATTCGCAAACCAAGGCGTTGTCGACATCCTGGGTTTGCATTGCAAACCGCAGGATTTAACCGGAAAATATCTGGAAGATATCTTTGTGTACACAGAGAAACCCGAAAGTTTTAAGAAAACACCGCTTCTTACGGGAGAGGTTCGTGCATACGAGTATCATTTTAAAACTTTAAAAGGCGAAGACAAATGGGTACTCTTTGATGCGTTTGTCAACAAAAAGAACGTGAAGGGAAAACGTATTGTAGAAGCGCTCGTAAAAGATATTACTCCGCTTAAAATTTCAGAAAATAACCTTAAAACACTCAATCGAAAACTGCAGATGCTCGTCGAGTGCAGTCAAATGCTCGTGCACGCAACCGAGGAACTCAGCCTCTTACAAAAAATATGCCG
>JAQUOR010000102.1 GCA_028717025.1 Candidatus Omnitrophota bacterium
ATGCCTTATGAATGAGCTTATCGGAGTAAAGTCTTTAACGAAAATATATCATAACGGCGCAGATGTGTATGCCGTACATGATGTTTCTTTTACGCTTGCGCCGCAGGATTACGTAGCAATTACAGGTCCCTCAGGCGCAGGCAAGTCGACGTTATTGCATATCGTGGGAGGCTTGGAGACCCCTTCTGCCGGACAGATTACGTTTAAGGGGGATGATATTTATCGAATGAAAGAAAAACATCTTGCGCACTGGAGGAATACGACGGTTGGTTTTGTTTTCCAGTTTTATCATCTCATCGAGGAACTAAACGTTTTGGAAAATGTTGCGATTGCTGCGTACTCAGCAAAAAGAAAATCTTCTTTAAAAAAAGCACAAGAGTTGTTAGAATATTTAGGAATAGAAGAAAGAAAGAATTTTTTCCCTTCGCAATTATCCGGAGGAGAAAAACAGAAAACTGCGATTGCCAGAGCCTTAATCAATGATCCGCAGGTAATCCTGTGCGATGAGCCAACCGGCAATCTCGATATCGATTCACAGAATAAGGTCATGCATCTTTTAGAAGAGCTTAACCGGGAGAAAAAAAAGACCGTTGTATTAATTACCCACAACCTTGATTTAGCTAAGAGGGCAAAACGAGCAATACATATGAAAGGCGGGGCAATAAACGCATAGCGTAAAGAAGGATTTGCATTCAACAATTTGGAGATTTGGAAATACGGAATAACTGGATGTTTAATCTTAATCTAATGCTTAGCGCTATGCACTATGCGCTATGCGAAAGCGGAGGAGCGTATGAAGATCTATTTAAATGGAAAATTGGTTGAAAAAAACGAAGCAAAGATTTCTGTATTTGATCATGGTTTTTTATATGGTGACGGGGTGTTCGAAGGTATCCGGGCGTATAATTGCCTGGTTTTTAAATTACAGGAACATATTGAGCGCCTCTATCAGTCGGCATATTCTATTATGCTGGAAATTCCTTTAACCAAGAAGGAATTTTCGCAGGCGATAGTCGAGACTCTTAAAGCCAATAAGCTAAAGGATGCTTACATCAGGCCGATAGTCTCGCGTGGAGAAGGCGATCTTGGCCTTGATCCGAAGAAATGCACAGGCAAACCGAGCATAGTGATTATTGCGGATAAGATAAGCCTTTATCCTGAAAAATTATATCAGGACGGCATGGAGATAATTACGGTGCCTACGGTGCGTAACGTTCCCGAAGCGTTAAACCCCCAGATAAAATCCTTGAATTACCTTAACAATATTCTGGCAAAGATAGAAGCCAGTAATTGCGGGTATCAGGAAGCGCTTATGTTGGACCATCTTGGATACGTTGCCGAGTGTACCGGCGATAATATTTTCTTGGTTGAAGGGGGAGAGCTCTATACTCCGCCTCAATGTATGGGAACGCTGCGGGGAATTACCAGAGATACGGTTTTAGAAATCGCCCGTAAACTTAAGATCCCCACCCACGAGCATGTGCTTACTCGCCATGAAGTGTACAACAGCCAGGAGTGTTTTTTAACCGGTACCGCTGCGGAAATTATCCCCGTTGTTCGTATTGATGCCAGAAAGATCGGCGACGCTAAGCCCGGGAAAATCACTCAACTATTAAGAAGCGAATTTAAAAAGGTGACAAAGACAGAGGGAGTGAAGTATACACTGTAAGAGCTATCAGCTTACAGCCATCAGCTCTCAGCTTTTAAAAAGCTGAAGACTGACAGCTGAAGGCTGACAGCTTAATAAAAATTATGTTGTGCGACATTTGTCACAAAAATATAGCAACGGTCCACTTGACCGAGATTGTTAACGAGAAAATAGCGGAGATGCATATTTGTCAGCCCTGCGCTAAAACGAAGACCGACGAAATCAAAGAGCAGCTCAATATTTCTGATTTTCTCGGCGGTTTAACGGGCATCGGTCAGACAAAAGAGAAGCAGGAGGAGATTTCGCTTAAATGTTCTTCCTGTGGTCTTACCTACGGAGATTTTAAGAAGAAAGGAAGGTTTGGCTGCGGGCAGTGCTATACAAGCTTTAAGGCAGTCCTTCTGCCGTTACTTAAAAAGATCCACGGGTCTACCCGCCATGTGGGTAAGACGCCGCTGAAACGCGTAATAGGAAAGCCGGCAGAAAAAATCTCCGATCTAAAAACGCGCCTGGCGAGAGCAATCCAGATGGAGGAGTACGAAGAGGCTGCCCAACTGCGTGATGAGATAAAGAATTTTGAGAATAAAAATAGTTCACAAGCTCATTAATTTTTTAGCTTTTGGCTTATGAATTTCTAGAAGTTGTTACTTCTAAATTTACATTGCAGATTGCAGCGAAAAAGATTGCAGATAATAGATATCTCCCTATCTGCCATCTGAAATCTGGCATCTGCTATCTATCTTATGAGCTAAATAGTTTAAAGCCCGACCATGTTTGAAAATTTTCTTACAAACCAAGATAGCTGGTTAAACGGCAAAGGGCCTTCCTCAGAGATTGTTTTTTCTTCACGCGTGCGTCTCGCGCGTAACATTGCCGATGCGGTTTTTCCTTCACGCGCTTCTGTCGTCGTCAAAGAGACTATTCGTTCCCGCGCAGAAGAAGTATACCAAAAAGTAAAAAGTTTAGAGCGTAGTGTTTTTGTGAAGATGGAAGAACTCGATGAGCTTGACCGGCAGTTTTTATTAGAACGACATCTTATCAGTCAGGAACATACGGTATCTCCCAAAGGAAAAGGGCTTATCGTTTCCAACGATGAACGCATTGCTCTGATGGTGAACGAAGAGGATCATTTGCGCATGCAGGTAGTTACTTCCGGTTTTGACCTTGCGCATTGCTGGAGCGTTTTAAACGAGATCGATACGGAATTGGGCGGCATGCTTGATTTTGCGTTTTTACCCGATTTAGGTTACCTTACTTCCTGTCCGACAAATGCGGGCACGGCGTTGCGCGCTTCCTGCATGCTGCATATACCGGCATTAGTGCTCACGAAACGTATCAATAAGATATTGGAACTTTTAGTGAAAATCTCATTTACCGCCCGCGGGCTTTTTGGTGAAGGTACGCAGGCATTGGGTGATTTTTTCCAGATTTCTAATCAGGGTAGTCTTGGCCTTACGGAAGAGGAATTGATTGATAATCTCTCAGGAGTAGTGAACCAGGTAAAAGAACAGGAAATAGATGCGCGTGAAAGTTTGTTGAAGAAATACAAGTTTAGCCTTGAAGATAATGTGTGGCGCGCCTTTGGGGTTTTGAAAAATTGCCGCCTCATCGGCAGCAAGGAAGCTCTGAGTCATCTTTCGATGTTGTCTTTGGGCCTGGATTTAGGTATAATTAAAGGAATTAGGAGAGAATTAATCAACAGCCTTTTTATTATCATTCAGCCCGCGCATCTGCAGAAGATAGAGGGCAAGCCTCTCAAGGAAGAAGAGCGTGATTATATCCGGGCATCGATTCTACGCGAGAGGCTGGTATTTAGCGCCTGAATCTCGCACGGGCAGAGAGTTACTATCACAAGGAGGTAAAAATAATGTTTAATCGATTTACTGAACGGGCACGAAAAGTACTGGTGTTGGCAAAAGAAGAAGCGCGGCGTTTTAATCATGATTATATCGGCACCGAGCACATTCTGCTTGGGCTCGTGCGTGAGGGAGAAGGAGTTGCGTGCGCGGTATTACAGAATTTAGGCGTTGATTTGGAGCGGTTGCGCATGGAGATCGAGAAGCTCGTTTCTCCGGGTTCCGCTGCTTCAGTGCTTGGCGATATACCTTTTACGCCACGGGCGAAAAAGGCTCTTGAATTGGCTGCGGAAGAAGCGCGTAATCTAGGACATAACTATATAGGCACCGAGCATATTCTTTTAGGTCTAATCCGTGAAGGAGAAGGGCTTGCTTCGCAGGTTCTTTTTTCTTTAGGTATCGACATAATGAAGGTAAGGGAAGAAATTTCAGCCTTATTGGGAGGGGTACATCCTCAGAATCAGGGTCCCGCTGCTGCCGCTGCGGCTTCAAAAACTCCTGCGCTTGATTCTTTCGGCCGCGATCTAACGAAATTAGCAAAAGACGGAAAGCTGGACCCGGTCATCGGGAGAAAATTAGAAATCGAACGGGTTATCCAGGTGTTAAGCCGCAGGACCAAAAATAATCCGGTACTTTTGGGTGAAGCCGGTGTAGGAAAGACCGCCATCGTCGAGGGGCTTGCACAGAGTATTACCAAAGGCGACGTTCCCGAACTTTTGCGAAACAAGAGATTGATCGTTTTAGATTTGGCGCTGATGATTGCCGGGACAAAATATCGCGGCCAGTTTGAAGAAAGAATCAAGGCAGTCATGGAAGAAATAAAGCGCTCTAAAGACGTGATTATTTTTATTGATGAGCTGCATACGCTTGTGGGTGCGGGCGCAGCCGAGGGAGCAATCGACGCATCGAACATTTTAAAACCAGCGTTATCCCGGGGAGAGATACAGTGCATCGGCGCAACTACTCTTGATGAGTATCGTAAACACATAGAGAAAGATGCTGCGCTTGAACGCAGGTTCCAGCCTATTATCGTTGAGGCTTCTACCGCGGAAGAAACAGTCGAGATCTTAAAGGGCTTACGCGACAGATATGAAGCACACCACAGAGTTCAGTTTACCGACGGCGCCCTGGAGGCATCAACGAAACTTTCCGATAGGTACGTTTCCGGAAGATTCCTTCCTGATAAGGCAATCGATTTGATCGATGAATCCGGAGCACGCGCGCGCCTTGCCGTGTTAACTGCTCCCAAAGAAATCAAAGAACTGGAAAGCGCGCTTGACGAGATCATCAAAGAAAAAGAAGCATTAATAAAACAGCAGGATTTTGAAGCAGCAGCAAGGTTGCGCGATGAAGAAAAAACGCTGCGGCTTAAATTAGATAATGCCAGAAAGGACTGGAGCAAGAAGAGGGACCAGATTGTTCCTACGGTAAACGAAGAAGACATTGCCCGTCTGGTCGCCCAGATTACCGGCATACCGATATATCGTCTTGAGCAAAAGGAATCAGAGAAACTTTTGCGGGCAGAGGCGGAATTGACTAAAACCGTTATCGGACAACCCGAGGCGATTGAGGCTATCGCGCGGGCAATACGCAGGGCACGCGCCGGCATAAAGGCGCCCCGGCGGCCCATCGGTTCATTTATGTTTTTGGGCCCCACGGGCGTGGGAAAAACACTTTTAGCAAGAGCCCTGGCAGAGTTCATGTTTGGCGATGAAGAAGCATTGATCCAACTGGACATGAGCGAATACATGGAGAAGTTTAACGTGTCGCGCTTAGTGGGAGCTCCTCCCGGCTACGTGGGTTACGAAGAGGGCGGCCAGCTTACCGAAAAAGTACGACGCAGGCCGTATTGCGTAGTTTTGCTCGATGAAATTGAAAAAGCGCATCCGGATGTGTTTAATCTTCTCCTGCAGATCCTGGAAGAAGGCAGGCTTACCGACAGTTTCGGCAGGCGCGTTGATTTTCGAAATTGTATCCTTATCATGACCTCCAACGTAGGTGCAGATATTATCCGCAAGCGCGGCTCTTTAGGGTTTAAGACGATTACCGAAGACATAAGCTATGAAGACATGAAACGGATGCTTTTCGAAGAAATAAAGAGGACCTTTAAACCGGAATTTTTAAACCGGCTCGATGAGACAATCGTCTTTCGGCCTTTGGGCAAAGAGGATCTTGAAAGAATCGTGGACATCGAGATCAGATACGTTAATGAACGCGTGAAGGAGCAGGGGTTTGTAATAGAAATGATGCCTGATGCCAAAGATTTCTTCATCGAGAAAGGGTTTGACCCGATGTTTGGAGCGCGGCCCTTAAAACGAGTTATCCAGAGATTTCTGGAAGACCCTCTGGCGGAAGATATTATCAAAGGGACCTTCTCGGAACAGTTAAAGGGGAACAAGCTTGTGACAATACGGGTGAGCAGAAAAGGTGAAGAATTAAAATTCGAATGAGGATTTTGTTTCTCCTGGTGGTTCTGGCGATATCGACGTGCGTGCCGGCATTTGCGCAAAGTTACGTTGCCATTGATCTGGTTAACCGGCGCATAGAACTGGCTGATTTTTCCCTTGGTGCCATGGATGTAAAGGGGAATTTCCTTTTTGATGTTGCTCGTGAAAATGGCTCGGTAGTGTTGAACCTGGAAGGCAAAGACATCGTTTTTAAAGAAAAACGTCTTCCCTGGGTAAAATTAAAGGTGGTTAAGACCGGCGACACCATAGTTATCAGTAATTTTTCTTCCCCGGAATTTATGGTGCGGGGCAATCTTAATTTAAACAGCCAGGAGTGT
>JAQUOR010000103.1 GCA_028717025.1 Candidatus Omnitrophota bacterium
TTTTCTTTTTCTAACACCGGGTTTTCGATATCTGAGTCGCGGCCGCATTGATTTATTTTTGGTTTCCTGGTATTTTTTCCCCTCTACGCTTTTCCGATTAACGAAACTTGTGAAGAATTTTAAACCCGACGTCGTTAACGTTCATTTTCCCGATGCCCAGATTCCTTTTGTGTTGCGTATACGCAAGAAAATGAAATTTCGGTTGGTCGTATCCTTACATGGGGACGACATTGCGCGATTCTATTTGCCTTATAGGAGAGGTAACCTTGCGCGTTTAAAGCGTATTTTTGATGCCGCAGACGCTATTACCGCTTGTTCCGGGTTTATTTTGACAAATGCTCTTCGCTTGTACCCCGTGGTGGCTCAAAAAGGATACGTGGTGCATAACGGTATCGAACCCGAAATGTTTTACGATAAAACTCCCTATGTGCATGTACGGCCATACGTTTTTGCATGTGCCCGATTTACGCGCAATAAAGGTTTAGACATACTTGTCGAAGCTTTTAGCCGCGTCGTGCGAATGAATGTAGACGTTGATTTAATTATCGCAGGCGAGGGAGAAGATAAGCTTCTTTTGCAGCACATAGTGAACCGGTTGGGTCTGTGTAATCGGATTCATTTCTTTGGTAAAGCAAATGCTTCAGAAATAGTCAAATTGCTCTATGGATGTCAATTTGTTGTTGTACCTTCGCGTCACGAGGCATTTAACTTAACCATCATCGAAGCTTTTGCCGCCGGAAAACCGGCGGTTGCAACCCGTTCCGGCGGACCAATTGAAATAATCGAACATGGCGTTAACGGATTATTGGTCGACAATGAAAACCACCAGGCTTTGGCTGCTGCGATATTAACGTTGTTCGAGAATACGATATTACGCAACGCCTTGGCCAAAAACGCAACAAGCTCTTTTTCCCGCTTTACTGCATCGGTAATGGGGTCTAAATACTTAACTATTTTTCAAAAGATCATGGGTGCAGCCAAATAAGAATGGCAAGGCCGCCGGAAGGAATGGAACACAATAAAATAATCGGGAGGAGATATGCATGCAAAAAATAAGTCGTATTTAAAACATTTGATGACCTTGTTCTTTAAGGCCCTCCTTTGTATGGCGTATGCAATTTACAAGATAGAGGGCATTAACGCACTTTTTTATTTCATTCCTTCTTCTCTCATCGTGCCTACTTTAAAAAAATACGGTGCCAGAATAGGGGAGAGCGTTGAAATACACGCTCCCCTTATTATACATAACGCAAAAGAGGATTTCGCCAATTTAGAAATTGCTGACGACGCCTATTTGGGAAGAGATGTATTCCTGGATATTACGAATAAAATAACAATCGGCGCTCGTGCAGTTATCTCTATGAGGGTTACTCTGCTTACTCATTTTGATGCCGGGAAAAGTAACATACGCAACGTTCTGCCGCCGGCGAGTGCGCCGCTTCTCATCGAAGACGATGCATACATAGGAGCGGGGTCGGTTGTAAAGGGCGGGGTTATCGTTGGAAAAAAGTCTTTAGTGGCCGCGATGAGCTTTGTTAATAAAAATGTTACGGAGAATGCCATAGTGGGGGGTGTACCCGCACGGGTGATACGAGATTTGGAAAAGTAAACGAATTCGCGTATCCCCTCTACAGGGGCGCTTCGCAGCCCCCTCGCGGCGACAGGGACGCTTCGCAGGAAAAAAATGAGAATAGCTTTTCTTATGCAAGAATCCGAAATGGCAGGCATCGAATATAACAGCCTGGCCTTGGCAGAAAGAATAGACAGGAGCAAGTTCGCAATTACTTTTTTATGCCCCTGCGAAGGTAAGCTCACCGAGAAGTGCAGGCGTGCGCACTTGCCGTATTTCATAATACCCAGACCCAGGTTCTTCTCTACCAGCATTCAATTTGGAGAAAAATCTATTTTGCTTAACCCCTTCGCAATTGTTTATAATTTTTTTGCAGTTATATTTTCAGCCATGCGATATCGTCGTTTCCTGCGCAAAGAAAAATTCGACATTGTTTGCACCAAGGGCCTTATGGCAAACTTTTATGGGAGCCTCGCGCTTATGGGGATTACCGGGACGTGTATTTGGGATATGCAGGAAATCATTGATAGGCGCAGAGCATTCGGATTGATACTCTGGTGTGTCAACATGTGGGCGTATTTTCTCGCGGACCGTGTTATTGTCGGCTCAGCAGCGCTCCGGGAACAATTTTATAGATTTTTATGGAAAAAAATCTCTGTCATCTATAACGGCGTGTCTCTCGACATATTTAATCCGGAAAAGATAGACTGCCGTACAGTGCGCGGAGAACTTAATATCGCAGAGAAGCAGGCGGTGGTTGCGCATATCGCCCGTTTTACTTACTGGAAGGGGCAGCTTGATTTCATCAGAGCCGCAAAGATAGTGCATGATAACCATCCCGGCGTGAAATTTCTTTTAGTCGGCGATACATTGTTTGAAACCTCTCGATACAAAAAAATGATTATCGCGGAAATAAAAAAATTGCATTTAGAGTCTGACATCGTCTTGCTGGGTTTCCGCGAAGATTTACCGTATGTTTTAGCCGCAATCGACATATTCGTTCACTCTTCTATTGAGCCGGAAGGATGCCCCCTGACGCTTATATATGCAATGGCCATGAAGAAAGCCATTGTCGCCACCAACGTTGCAGGAACAAACGAATTAATCTCTGAAGAATCGGGAATATTGGTCCCTCCGGGCTCTACGCCAAAAATTGCCGCAGCAATTGAAAAGTTTATCGATGATGACGACATAAGGAAGCGCATGGGATATAATGCGCAAAGAAGAGCGACTGAAATGTTTTCTTTAGAAAAGTACGCTGCGGAGTCGGAAAAGGTTTTCCTGAATAGTCAAAATGCATAACGTATCGGTACTCGTACTTACGTGCAACAACGAGAGAATTATCAGGCGATGTCTCGAAAGCGTTAAGGGATTTGCGCAGATCGTTATTTGCGACAGTTTCAGCTCAGACAATACCGTTTCCATCTGCAGGGAATACACCGATACGATCTATTATTATGCACACGAGTCCCCTTCGGTTCAGAGAAACTGGGCAATATCCCGATGCAGCCATGAATGGGTATTGCAGGTCGATACGGACGAAATAGTAACCGAGGAACTTATTTCGGAAATCAAAGAGAGGATGTCGCACGAAACGATACCATACGATGCGTTCCAGACGCCGACGATAAATCATATTTTTAACCGATGGGTGCGGGGAGCGGATTTGTATCCCGGACGCCGGATCAGGCTTTTTAAAAAGACCTTTCGTTACGACGGCAGGTGGATACATGAGCAATTAATAGTTGAAGGAAATGTGGGGCAATTACAGGGGCACGTGTTGCATTACGGATTTGAAGATTGGAAAATAATCAAACAAAAATTAGGCAGATACCGACGGTTAGAGCATCTGCAGCGTATACAGGAAGGCAAAAAAACAAAACCATATCAGCTCTTAACATATCCTTTGGGCGTATTTATTTATTTATTTTTTATAAGAAAAGGTTTTATTGACGGCTGGCGCGGTCTGCTCTGGGCTTGTTTTGTTTCGGTATTAAAATTCCTTGTCTATAAAGACTCGCTATGCATGAGGAAATGATGTTATGAAAAAAGATCGCATGATTAATTGGGTATCCCTCTCCTTTAATATCAGCATGCTTCTGCTCTTCTTTGCTTTTTCTATTTCCAGCAGAGGAGAATTTCTGATCATCGCTTTTATAAGCATGGCTATTTTTATTTCATTTATCAAAGCCCAGGAGAGAACGTTTGTGAGCCTGCTCTATCTATGTGTCACTATGTTTATACTTGGGCAAAGAACCTTACATATCGGTCCGTCAATACGAATTACCCCTTCTCTGGCGTTATGGATATATTTATTCATTTTGCTCATGGTATTTCAAAAAAATCCTTCCGGACCGCTCGCAAAATGGTTCCTTCCCTCGGGAGCTTTTTATATTATTTGTGTGCTTTTCGGTCTGGTGACCGCCTATACCAATGAACTGAATATGAACTTTGGTATTGCGTATGCAATACTCTTGTTGTGCCCCGTGCCTCTTTTTTATGTGATACATTGTCTGGTAAAAAATACCGCTGTCATCAGGAAAATAATTTTTTTACTGATTATTACCGGGCTTTTGACTTCCCTCCTGGGGATGGCGGAATACTGGGGGCTAAGGCTACCGTTTTTATCAGGCTGGTATGGAGGTGCAATCTTAAAAGAAGGGGAGGATGTACCCGCAAGGGCCTCTGCGACTTTTTGGGGCGGGCCGATGCTTGCCGGGTATCTGGCATTGGTTCTGCCGTTGATAATTGCATTCTTTAATGTTTTTAAAAAACCGCTTCCTCTGCGGTTATTTATGATATTTTGTTTCCTGTCGTGCGTTACATTCATATTTTTTTCAGGGTATCGGGGAATATGGGTTGCGGTATTTATAGGAATGTTGTCTTATAGCTTTTATCGAGGCAAGAAAGAAGCAATGATCCTTGTGGGCATCATAGTGTTAGTATCTCATTTCGCAGCCACATTTCTTGAGTACCGTATAAAAGGCCTTGATCCTGATAATCCCTCGGAAGGGACCAGCGCTTTCATACGACGTGAACGCCTGCAAAAGGCACTCGTAACCGTTCAGGAGCACCCCATTATCGGTATTGGCTGGGGAGGATCCGGCCTTGTTCATAGCGATATTGTTCAATTTGCATCCGATGCCGGAATACTAACCACTGTTTTTTTTATGATGTTTTATCTAAAAATCATCAATCGATTGCGAAAGTCCATACGAAAAACGCGTGATCCCGAATTGGCAGAATATAGGATAGGTTTCTTCGCCAGTCTCTTTGGGTTCCTTTTTTCGTTTTTCATAGAAAGCTATCTTAATCTGCCTGAAATATACGTCCCATTCTGGTTTATGCTGGGAATGGGTTTGTTGCTGTCGCATTTGCCCGATGAAGAGACGGATACCGATGTAGCCGGAGAGAAACCCATCAAGCAGTTGGAATGAAATAACGAAAAAAACTTCAACCATAAAGGAGAGATGTATGCGTAAAGATTTTTTACTTTTCGGGTCACCGTTGATCGAGGAAGCAGAAATTAAAGAAATGGTAGCCACTTTACGTTCCGGCTGGCTTTCGACCGGGCCTAAGGTCCATCTGTTTGAAGAAATGTTCAAAGAGTATATCGGCTCAAAATTCGCCTTAGCGCTTAATTCCTGCACTGCGGGGTTGCATCTTTCGATGGTCGCTATTGGGGTAGGCGCAGGCGATGAAGTGATTACAACGCCTCTGACGTTTTGCGCAACCGCCAATAGCATAATACATACCGGTGCCCGGCCGGTTTTTGTCGACGTTGACGCGAAGACCTTTAACATATCGCCGCAAAAAATTAATGAGTGTATCGAAAAAAAATATTACATTGACAATAAAACCGGTACCCCCATTAATAAAGAAACCCACAAACATTTGCGCGCCATCGTTCCGGTGCATTATGCAGGCAGACCCTGTCAGATGAACGAGATCCTTAAAATCGCGCGCAAATACAATCTCTACGTTATTGAAGATGCCGCCCATTGTATTGAAGGCGTATACAAAAATCGCAAAATCGGTACGATCGGCGATTTGACCTGTTTTAGTTTTTACGCTACTAAAAATTTAGTCACCGGCGAAGGAGGAATGGTGACAACCAACAACAAAGAGTTTGCGAGGAGGATCGAAGTGTATGGTTTGCACGGGATGTCTAAGGGTGCGTGGCACCGGTATTCCGATAAAGGATATGTTAAATATCAAGTGGTGTACCCGGGTTTTAAATATAATATGATGGACATGCAGGCTTCTTTAGGGATCCATCAGCTTAAAAGAATCGGGAAATATTTAAAAAAGAGAGAGAAGATTTGGAACCGATACAATGCGGCATTTAAAGATATGCCGGTTGAAACCCCCGCGCCCGTCAGCGATGATACCGTGCATGCCAGACACTTGTATACTATATTGGAGAGCAAGACTCTTTCGGGCGTATCGCGTGATGAAATGCAGCAATGTCTTTACGAGCGTAAAATCGGTACGGGTATTCATTTTACGGCACTCCACTTAGGCCCGT
>JAQUOR010000104.1 GCA_028717025.1 Candidatus Omnitrophota bacterium
ATACTCGTATTGGCCGGACCAGGAAAGTGAATACCCTGTAGGAAGTTTTACTTTTTCCAGTACTGCTTTTTTGGCTGAAGCAACATAGCTGCCTACATCACGGCCGGCGATATCTACATAGACGTACCCGGAAAGAAGGCCATTTTCATCTCGAATCATTGCCGGCCCTTGTTTAAGCGCTATGTCTGCGAGCTGTTCAAGAGGTACCTGCGCGCCGCTCATTGTCGGGATCAAAACGCGCTTCAGCTTGTCAAGGTCATCGCGCAATTCTCGCGGATAGCGCAGATTTACCGAGTAGCGCTCTCTACCTTCGATGGTAGTGGTGATATTTTCTCCGCCGATAGCGGACATAATCACCATTTCTACTTCCTCAATAGAAAGGCCGTAGCGCGCCAGTTCCCCGCGCTTTAAATCAAAGTCCACGAAATAACCGCCGGCGGTCCTTTCAGCGTAAACACTGCGTGTACCGGTTACATCTTTAAGCACGGTTTCGATGTGCGTACCTATTTTTTCAATCTCTTTAAGGTCTGAACCAAAGATCTTGATCCCCACCGGGGTACGCACGCCGGTAGTCAGCATATCGGTACGCGCCTTGATCGGCATGGTCCAGGCGTTGGTCGTACCGGGAATTTTCATTGCGCTGTCCATTTCATCAACTAATTTCTCCCAGGTCATACCTGGACGCCAGTGTTTTTTATCCTTAAGTACCACCGTCGTTTCCATCATCGAAAAAGGCGCAGGGTCGGTTGAAGTATTGGCTCTTCCTGCTTTGCCGAAAACGCTCTCGACTTCAGGGAATGATTTTAAAATCTTATCCTGCGTTTGCAATAGTTTCACGGCTTCGGTAACTGAAAGCCCAGGCAATGTCGTAGGCATATAAAGGATAGTTCCTTCATTTAAGGGCGGCATGAATTCCTGGCCCATCATCATAAACGCGGGTATCGTCGCTACAAGCCCCGTTAGAGCTACCGCAACTACAATGTTTCTGTGTTTAATGGCCCAAAGAGCGATGGGTTGATAAAGCTTGATTAATGTCTTGCTGATGGGGTGATTATCTTCAGAAATTATTTTACCGCCGATAAAAAAATTAGTTATGTTAGATAACCGCTTGCTTTTAAATTTATATTCCTTACCTTTGACTAAAAGCATCACCAGCGCCGGGGTAAGGGTGATTGCTAAAAGAGCGGAAAAAAATATAGAATAGTTTTTCATAAACGCAAGGGGCTTAAAAAGCCTGCCTTCCTGCGCTTCCAGAGTAAATACCGGCATAAAGGCTATCGCCATGACCAAAAGCGAAGCAAAAATCGGCGGCCCGACTTCTTTCATTGCCGTGATAACGATTTGTTCGCGAGTCCCATGGCGTAAACCTTTGTTCCATTCGTCAAGGCGTTTATGCGCATTTTCAACGAAGACAATCGAAGCATCCACCATATCGCCGATAGCAACGACGATACCGCCCAGAGACATGATATTAGAAGTGATCTTCATCCAGCTCATCGGGATAAAGGCAATGGCAACCGCAATGGGCAAACCTATGATAGGCACCAGCGCCGAGCGAAAATGCAGGAGAAAGAAAATAAGCATAAAACTGACAATGATCAATTCCTGGATAAGATTGTCATTAACCGTGGCGATAGAAGCTTTAATTAAATCCGAACGGTCGTAGGTGGTAACTATTTTTACTCCCTGGGGCAGGCCGGGCTCTATTTCTTTTAATTTTTTCTTAACTTGGTTTATAACCGAAAGGGCGTTTTCCCCGTGTCTCATCACCACAATGCCGCCGACAGCATCTCCGCTGCCGTTTAAATCAGCAACGCCGCGGCGCATGTCCGGTCCAAGACTAATGCTTGCGACGTTTTTAACCGGTATCGGTATGCCGGTTTTTTCATCAACTCCGACAACAATGTCTTCGATGTCTTTTGCTGATTTTATGTAGCCGTGCGCCCGCACCATGTATTCGGTTCCTGAAAATTCAAGCAGCCTTCCGCCGACATCGTTGTTTCCGCTGCGTATTGCCTCAACCACTTTCATGATCGGTATCTTATAGCTGAGCAGCCGGTTGGGATCGACCGTGACCTGATACTGGCGCGCAAAGCCGCCTATTGAAGCAACTTCTGCCACACCCGGCACGCTTTGAATGTAGTAGCGCAAGTACCAGTCCTGGAATGAACGCAAATCTGCTAACGACTGTTTCCCGGATGTATCAACCAATGCATACTGGAACACCCAACCGACTCCGGTTGCATCAGGTCCTAATTCTACCTTAACGCCATCAGGCAGACGCTGCGTTATTTTACTTAAGTATTCCAAGACCCTTGAGCGGGCCCAGTAAATATCCGTGCCATCTTCAAAAATAATATAAACGTAAGAAAACCCAAAATCAGAGAACCCTCTGATGGCTTTTACTTTAGGGGCCCCCAGCATCGAGGTGACTATCGGGTAGGTCACCTGGTCCTCGATAATATCGGGGGAACGGTCCCATTGCGAATAAATAATAACCTGCGTATCTGAAAGGTCCGGTATAGCGTCAAGCGGCACATGCACCATGGAATACACGCCGATAAGCGCAACGGCACCCACCAGAAGAAAAACGATAATTTTTTTCTTCGCGCAGAATTCGATTATGTTTTCTATTAATTTAGTCATAGTTTAATCCTGTTTATACAGATTAACACAGATGAAAATCGCAGATGAACGCAGATGAGTGCGTTTCGTCAAACGGTTGCGGTTGCGACGCTCGTTTCGGTTGCGTTAAACGTAGGACGTAACCGTAGACGATACGAGCCGCGCAACCGATAGACGTAAAACGATACCCACTTGTGTTTTTATTGTCCGTGTTTATGTTCTTCAGCCGCGCCGCCAATAGCCGACTGTAACCGTGATTCCGAATCAACCAGAAAATTTCCGGAAGTAATCACAACGTCGCCTTCGCTTAATCCATCGAGGACCTCATAGTAACCTTGCGCCTTCCGGCCCGTTGTTACTTCCCGCGATTCCAATACTCCCCCTTCCCGTGACAGGTAAACGATTTTGCGCAAACCCGTATCAAAAATCGCTGATTCAGGAACTGCCAATTTTTCTCCGATCTCAACACGTATGTTCGCGTTGACAAACATTTCCGGTTTTAACTTGCTCTCGGGATTTGCCACCTCTACGCGTATCTGATTTGTCCGGGTATTGGCGTCTAAAACAGGGTTTATGGACACAACGTTACCTTTGAATGTCTGGCCCGGATACGCGACAGCTTCTATATCTACGGCCGCTCCCACTTTCACTAAACCGATCTCGTATTCATAGATTGCGACATACGCCCAGACATTTTCTCCCTGCAAAGGCAGATAGAGGCTATTGTCGGCTTTTCTTGATATCGTAAGCGCAGCTATCTGTTCATCGCTTAAACCGAGAAGTTTTAATTTATTACGCGCAGCTTCAGTTAAAGACTTTGCCCGGGTGATAACATCAGCCAGCGGAGAATCTTTGATATTGTCTTCGTTGTTAAGCGCCTGGATAAATTCTTCCTGGGCAACGACAAGCTCCGGGTCATAGGCAATCTTGCCTGAGGCACGGACCATTGTGGTTAAATTTATCTTCTTAACCGGTTCAGATTTGACGCCGATGAGCTGCTGCATCTGGGGATTTATAGTTACTGTCGGCCCGCTTGCATCTGGCGCTCCCTCTTTATATACCGGAATGTAATCCATGCCCATGGGATCCTTCATGGGAACAGGCGAAGTTGCCTGAGGATTCATGGGGTTACGGTAATAAAGAATTTGGCGTTCCTTTTGCCTCGCGCTCTCTCCGGTGTTTGCCGCGGGAGAAGTCGCTTGGCTGGGCTGTTTCGCTATTTCTACGACTTTCCCGTTTGTTGTCGCAATAACTTCTCCGCAAATGGGACAAATAAGTTTTTCGCCCGGTTTTATGTGCGCGCGCACATGCATCGGGCAATCTTTCATGGTGCAATGGTGTTCGATACAAACTTCCTCCAGGGTTTTATCTTGCGACGCAGAGGCTACCTGACTGATAGAGGTTGCTTGAGACGCGGCCTCTTTCTTTACCAGCCTCATATTGCATAGGGGGCAGTCGCCGGGTTTTGGCGATGCGTAGGTTGGGTGCATCGGGCAATAGTAAAGCACTCCCTGCGCATCCTCCACTACAACGCCGGGTCCGATAAGATGCGTTATGAGAAGGATTATTCCTGTAAGCAATACAAGTGCTGCCAATACTAAAATTATTCTCCTTTTAGTCATATATTCCTCCATTGAAAACTTTCAGTTTTTCGGGTCACCAGTACCTAATATTTTTTACTGATGCCGTGGTGATTCGGTGACTTTTGTGACTAATTAAAATCTACGTCTACGCCCACGGCTCTTTCTAAATCGGCCAGAGCCATGCGTAATTCTAATATCGCCCGATAACGGTCAAGCTTAAAATCGAGAAGCATACGCTGACTGTCCAACAAGGTAAGAAAATCATTTTTTTGCGACTCATATTCTTTAAGCGCGGCAGCAACCGTTTGCTCTGCCTGCGGTATGAATGCAGTTTCATAAAGTTCGATTATTTTTTTGTTCGCTTCTACTCGTGCATGTGCATCGCGTATATCAAAAAGGACCATATTTTCTTTCATGGTAAATTCAGCTTCAAGCATTTTTAATTCCGATTTCATTTCTTGTACGCCAAAGGCCTGTTTATGAAACCACAAAGGAATAGTCACGCCCAGCATCCCGGCCCACATATCATTTTCGAGGCGATCTTTACGGATCATCTGTTTTACTTTTACTTCAAAATCTGGCAGAAACTCATTGAGAGAAAGTTGATACGCGGCTCTACCTTTCTCGATGCCATATCGATAGCTTTTAAGTTCCGGGTTATTGTTTTTAGCCAGCGTATAAAGTTCATCGAGCGATTCGACGAATTTAATAGGTTTTTGGGCATCCGGTATGCCGCTTTCCTCTTTTGGATCTCTATTTAATAATATATTTAATTTGGCCTGAGTGCTTAAGCGGCGTTGCTCGAGCATAATAAGTTCATTTTCGACTTTGGCAAGCTCTACCTGTGCGCGAAGCGCGTCAGCTTGCGTTCCTTGAACCGTAGCGTATCGGGCAGTGGCAACTTTCAGGAATTGCTCTAAAATCCCCTTATTTTCCTTGTTTATCTCAATGAGACGATAAATGGTAAAAAGTTCCGCGTAGGTACTTTTGATATTTGCTATGATTTCGCGTTCTTTCGTTTTATAGTTTTGATACTCCATCTTGGCAAGGCGTGACGCAATTTTTGCGCGTAGGTAAATTTTGGTAGGAAAGGGGATACTTTGAGAAACCCCTACGGTCTTCATGGGTTTTTCGCTGAGCTCTCTATCGGCAGAAATCTTATCATATTCAAACTCTATCATCGGATCATCAAGGCTCACTGCCTGCCATACGCGTGCGCCGGCAGCTTGCGAGCGCATTCTTGATGCCCGGATCTCGGGGTTATTTTTTAAAGCCTGCTCAATGAGGGATTCAAGAGAAAGTTGCCCTGCGGAGTAGATAACATTGCCGGGTAAAAAGAGTAAGCTCGCGAGAAATAGGGCGAGTGGCTTTTTTGCCATTTTAGCTATTGGTTCTACAACGCGTAATGAGCTCAATAAGCTCGTCGATCTTCTTCTTTTCGACTTCTGATTCTCCCCTCGATACACCGACAACACAACCGTTGATAATGTTACTCAATCGGCTCACCATTGACAAAAAAGAACACTTTAAAAGTATACCGGATATCTCTTTGTCGGCATAGTGCTTTTTTCAGCTTATTTTTGACTTTTTTCGCCTCAGAAAGAGGCGCACTGACGCCATTCTTGTCCAGAAGGACAATACCCGTCGTTAAAAGGATGCGACGGTATGCCGTTTTCTGCGGCAAAGAAAATCTATTTCGAGATAAGGAATATCCCTGTAGTAGCGAGTAAATTGGGTAATAAAAAAACGCGCGCATTTGCTTCAAGGTAGGCAGAACGTTCAATGGTAACGTTGCGTTTGCTGCAGTAGTCGATGAAGTCGTAAATACTGAAAAAATGGACGTTAGGGCTGTCATACCAGGTATA
>JAQUOR010000105.1 GCA_028717025.1 Candidatus Omnitrophota bacterium
GAAAGCTGGATGGAAAAATTATGAAAGTACTTGGAATAATCCCCGCACGATACGCTTCAACACGACTTCCCTTTAAAATGGTGCGCAATCTCCTGGGCAAACCGCTTTTACAGTGGTCATGGGAGAATGCTTCGCGTGCGCGCTTGGTTGATAAGCTTATTATTGCCTGTGACGACCCTAAGATAGAGCAGGTGGCGAAATCTTTTGGCGCAGAGATAATGATTACCTCCAGCCAACACTCATCCGGTACCGACAGGGTAGCGGAGGCTGCGCGTGATATTGATGCCGATATTGTTGTAAACATCCAGGCAGATGAGCCCCTGATGCATCCTTCAACCATTGATTCATTGGTGCAGGTGATGCTTGACAATAAAGATCTAGTGATGGCTACGGTGAGAAAAAAACTCGATGACGAAAGTGAGATACTTACTCCGCATATCGTCAAGGTAATATGCGACAATAATGATTTTGCCTTATATTTTTCGCGTCATGCCATTCCCTATTACCGTGAAAAAGGAACGGAAAGAGTGTATTACAAACATCTGGGCATATACGCATATACGAAAGACTTTTTGTACACATTCAAGAACCTGCCCGTGTCCTCCTTGGAGCAGGCGGAGAAATTGGAGCAGTTACGGGCATTGCAGGCAGGCTACAAAATAAAAGTCATCGATACGTTGTTTGACTCCTGGGGCGTGGACACCGAAGAAGATCTACAGAAGGTCGAAAGAATTTTAAGCGAGAAGGGCACCGCCTGATACATAATCGCTACGAGCGAAAGAAGCAGACAACCGTAAATAAAAATGAGTATCGTTAAAAAGCCGCATCCAAGCATAGACGTTCCCGCTATCGCATCCGGTGAAAATGCCGGGATTTTCAAAATCGGCTTCGACAATGCCAAATATTTACACGAACAAACGCAGGCAATTTTAGAGAGAGTAAAAAAATTTGACGATAAATTATACCTTGAATTTGGAGGCAAGATCCTTTTTGACTATCACGCCTCCAGGGTTCTGCCGGGGTTTGAGCCCAACGTTAAAATGCGTCTGTTGCAGCATTTAAAGGACAAAGCCGACATAATCCTGTGCATTTATGCCGGTGACATAGAGCGCCGAAAAGTACGAGCTGATTTCGGCATTACCTACGACGTCGATGCGCTTAAACTGATCGATGATCTGCGCGACTGGGGGCTTGCAGTGTCGGCGGTGGTAATAACCCGTTTTGACAATCAGCCGGCAGCGACAATATTTAAAAATAAGCTGGAACGGCAGGATATAAGAGTATATACGCATCGTTTTACGAAAGGTTATCCTACCGACATCGATATGATCGTAAGCGATGCCGGTTACGGTGCCAATGAGTATATAAAAACACACAAACCCCTGGTGGTAGTAACCGGTCCCGGGCCGGGCAGCGGAAAGCTTGCGACGTGTCTTTCGCAGCTATACCATGATCACAAAAAAGGCCTAAATTCCGGCTATGCGAAATTTGAAACCTTTCCTATCTGGAGTGTTCCGCTTAAGCACCCCGTGAACGTCGCTTATGAAGCCGCGACTGCCGACATCCGGGATTTTAACTTGATCGATCCTTTCCACCTGGAAGCATACGGAGAAACCTCGGTAAATTACAACCGTGACGTCGAAGTGTTTCCGGTATTACGCAGGATTTTGGAGAAAATCACCGGTTTGGATTCTATCTATAAATCACCAACCGACATGGGAGTCAACCGTGCAGGATTCGGCATCATCGATGACGACGCGATCAAAGCGGCATCCTGCCAGGAAGTGATACGCAGATACTTCCGGTATTCTTGCGAGTACGTGATGGGTTTTGTGGATAAGGAAACAGTGCAGCGGGTTGAGCTCCTGATGGAAGAGCTGGGCATGCGGCAGGAAGACAGGTGCGTCGTGGCGCCTGCGCGGGAAGCAGCCAAAGAAGCGCAAGAAAAAAAGAAAGGCAACGAAGGGGTTTTTTGCGGCGCGGCTATTCAACTGCCGGACGGCCGTATCGTGACCGGGAAAAATTCTCCGCTGATGCATGCGGCATCAAGCGCTATTTTTAACGCCATTAAAAAGCTGTCAGATATCCCCGATAAAATACATCTGCTTTCTCCCAGTATCATCGATTCAATACGTAATCTTAAGAAAGATGTCTTAAACGCAAAGACGGTGAGTCTTGATTTAGAAGAAACAATGATCGCTTTAAGCATCAGCGCGGCAACCAATCCCGCCGCGCAGATGGCAATGGAAAAACTTAAAAGTTTAAAAGGGTGCGAAATGCACATGACGCATATTCCAACCCCCGGCGACGAAGCTGGATTACGCAGGCTCGGCGTGAATTTAACCACGGAGCCTAATTTCTCAACGAAGATGTTGTTCGTGGCGTAACCAGCTATCGGCTTTCAGCCCGCCTCGTGGCAGGCCGAGAGTTTCTGCCTGATAGCTGACAATAAAGGAAAACATGGCAAAATATATTTTCGTAACCGGTGGCGTAGTTTCCAGCTTGGGCAAAGGCATTACGGCGTCATCATTGGGTAAACTTCTTGAAACCAACGGGCTTAAAGTAACACTGATGAAATGTGACCCCTATATTAACGTTGACGCGGGGACGATGAATCCGTATCAGCATGGTGAAGTGTACGTAACGGAAGACGGCGCGGAAACGGATCTGGATCTAGGCCATTATGAACGTTTCACGCACGCAAAATTAGGCAGCGCAAATAATATCACTACCGGAAAGATCTATTATTCGGTAATAACCAAAGAGCGAAAAGGAGATTATCTGGGCAAATGCGTTCAGATAATACCGCATATTACCGATGAGATCAAAAACAGCATTAAACACGTTGCCCACGAGCAGAACGTTGACGTAGTAATCGTTGAAATCGGAGGGACCGTCGGTGATATCGAAAGTTTGCCTTTTCTGGAAGCGATACGGCAACTAAAATTAGAGCTGGGCAGGGACTACGCGATCAATATCCACGTCACTCTTGTCCCTTACATCAAGGCAGCAGGAGAGATCAAGACAAAGCCTACCCAGCATAGTGTGGGGACACTGCGCGAGATCGGTATCAGCCCCGATATTATTATTTGCAGGACAGAGAAAGAACTTCATAAGGAGTCTCGCGAGAAGATCGCGCTATTCTGTAATGTCGATAAAGAGGCGGTCATCCCGGCGCTGGATGTAAAAAGTATTTACGAAGTACCCCAGATGCTGCGCGAAGAAGGCCTTGACCGGTTAGTGGTCAGACTCCTCAACTTAAAATGCGACGATGAGGATCTGACGGAGTGGCAAAATTCAGTAGTAAAAGTCGTACGCTCACCTTCAAAAGAAGTGCCGATTGCGGTGGTGGGCAAGTACATCATACATCAGGATGCCTACAAATCGATATATGAGGCGCTTTCGCACGGCGGTATTGCCAATGATGCGCGTCTCCTTATAAAGAGAGTTGATTCTGAAGATATCGAAGAGCACGGAGTTGAAAAATATTTAAGCGATGTCAAAGGATTGCTGGTACCCGGCGGGTTTGGGCACAGAGGAATTGAGGGAAAAATTGCGGCGATACGGTATGCCCGGGAGCAAAAAATACCGTTTTTCGGAATTTGCCTCGGCATGCAAACCGCGGTCATTGAGTTCGCGCGGAACGTATGCGGATACGAAAAAGCAAATTCTACGGAGTTCGATAAAAACACGAAATACCCGGTAATAAGTCTGCTTGAAGAGCAGAAGAAAATAAAGGGCATGGGAGCATCGATGCGCTTAGGTGCCTATGAATGCGTGCTTGGTAAAATAACGAGAGCACATCAAGCGTACCGGAAGGATAAAATTCAGGAGCGCCACCGGCATAGATACGAATTCAATAATAAATACAGAGAGGCATTCACCAAAGCCGGTATGGTATTTTCGGGGATATATCCAAAAGACGATTTGGTGGAAATAGCGGAACTCCCGCAGCACCCTTGGTTTATAGGATGTCAGTTTCATCCCGAATTTAAATCTAAACCAGACAATGCGCATCCGCTATTTAGGGAATTCATAAAAGCGGTAGTATTGGCGAAATATGGAAAAGAATAAATTCTATTTTATCGCGGGGCCCTGTATTATCGAGGATAAACGCCTTACGCTGGATATCGCTGCCTATTTAAAAGAAGCGGTTGCGAATCTGCCGGTTACTTTTATTTTTAAAGCAAGCTTCGATAAGGCAAACCGGACATCTCTGCGTTCCTTCAGGGGTCCGGGCCTAAAGAAAGGTATCCCAATCCTTGAAGAGGTAAAGAAAAAATTAAACATCCCTGTGCTCAGCGATGTCCACTGTTCTCACCAGATAAAAGAGCTCAAAGACGTTCTTGATGTGATCCAGATCCCTGCGTTTCTGTGCCGTCAGACCGACCTAATCATTGAAGCCGCCAAAACAAAAAAGACCGTTAATATTAAAAAGGGACAGTTTTTATCGCCGGCTGACATGCAGTACGTAATAGAGAAAGCGGAATCTACGGGAAATAAAAATATTTTGCTGACGGAAAGAGGAGCATGCTTTGGCTACAATAACCTGGTAGTCGATTTTCGTTCATTTCTTATCATGAAAGAATTTGGGTACCCGGTTATTTATGACGCAACTCATTCGCTCCAGAAGCCCTCGGCGTTGAAGGGAGTTTCCGGAGGAGACAGGGCATTTATCGCTCCCTTAAGCAGAGCGGCATGTGCCTGTGGAGTTGACGGGATATTTATGGAAGTCCACCCGGATCCTAAGCGCGCTGCTTCTGATGCCAGCACGTCCTATCCGCTGGATAAGGTAAAGCCGTTATTAAAAGAATTGATGAGGATCAGGGGAGCAATCGCGAGAGGATAGAGGTGAGGGGTTTAAAAAAGCTCTAACCTAAAAACCCAAAGCCAAAATAATAGTCAATATTTATCAAAGGAAAATATATGAATCGATTTAAACCGCAAGAAATACTTAATTGGGCAAGGGAAGTTTTAGAAATCGAAGCTGAAGGGATCCTTGGTTTAAAGGGGAATCTCAACGGCGATTTTCTAAAGGCAGCAGGCATTATGTCTGTCTGTAAAGGGAAAATCGTGGTTATCGGAATGGGCAAGACCGGCATCATCGGCCAGAAATTTTCCGCAACGCTTTCTTCAACCGGTACTTCCAGTTTCTGGTTGCACGCCGCAGAAGCAGTGCATGGAGACTTAGGAAGGATAGAGGCCGAAGATGTTGCGGTCGTCCTTTCATATAGCGGCGAAACAGAAGAGATAAAAAATCTTATTCCCTTTATCCGGCAAATCGGCGCAAAGATGGTTGCGATTACCGGAAATACCAATTCAAGCCTCGCGCGTTATGCGGACGGCGTGATAAACGTAAAAATCGACAAGGAAGCATGTCCGCTGGGGCTTGCGCCGACGACCTCTACAACCGCGACATTAGCGGCCTGTGATTGCTTAAGCGTTATTCTGCAAAAAGTCAAAGGTTTCAAAGAAAAAGATTTTGCTTTTTTCCATCCCCGTGGTTCATTGGGAAGAAAGCTTTTGCTCAAAGTAAAAGATATCATGCGTAAAGGCAAGTTCAGTTCCATTGTGAATGAGAATACCATGGTTAAAGAAGTACTTGTCAAAATCACTTCAGCGCATGCGGGAGCCGCGAGCGTTGTCGATAAAAAAGGTGTGTTGGTTGGAATATTTACTGACGGAGATTTACGCAGGAACCTTGAGCGCCACCGTAATCTTCTTAAAAAGAGAATCGGTGACGTGATGACCAAAAATCCTGTGGTTGTAAGAGATTATGACCTTGCTTCCGAGGCCCTTAAAATTTTAGAGACTCGTAAGATCGACGAAGTCCCCGTTGTAGACAAAGATTATAAGCCTCTGGGCATGCTTGACGTGCAGGATTTGATTGCAGCGGGAATCATATAGAGAAAAAGCTCATAAGCTAATAAGCCCGTGAGCTCATAGGTTAGCAGAAAAGAAGAGAAACGAGAGCGCAAAGTTTTATATCTCATACCTAATTACCAGACATGAGAAACGATAGTTCTGCTTTATTTAAAAAAATTAA